>CAIYUY010000276.1 GCA_903929485.1 uncultured Desulfuromonadales bacterium | reverse complement strand
GATTCAGGCCGAAGACCTTGGTCAGAAGCTGGATTATCCCGTGTTCATGGCCGTGGCGGAAAAGGTCGGCGTTGACCGTCGCGGCAATACCCTCTACAAGCGCCAGCCGGATGGTGAAGAGATCCTGATAGAGAAGAGTTACGTAGAGAAAGTTCGCATCGGCGGCAAAATGGAAGTCCGAACCCTGCATCGAAAAGAGCGCATCCTCGACGATGATCTTCCCGCCATCGCGGCGGCCTACGCCGAGTTTCGCGCCAAACATCCGGAGCCAGGTTTATGATCACTCGTTTGGAAGCCATACGGTATCGCTGTTTCGAAAATTTGGGGGTCGATCTCGGCAACTATCATGTCATCGTGGGCGCCAACGGTTCAGGTAAAACGACGCTCCTGGACCTGCCGGTACTGTTTGGCGCGTTATTACGGGCAGAAAATGTCTCAACTCCCTTCATGTCTGGGCAAGAAGAGACCCCACCGCGCGCCGGGAGTCTTGGCGAACTGGTATTTTCCGGAAGGGGCAGTGACTTCTCCCTGGCAGTCGAAGCGAAATTGCCCGATGATATTAAGACCCGAACCCTTCAGGGGATGATACTGCGTCTGAATTCAGAAAACGCTCAGCGAGTGCTCCTCAATGACCAGAAGCGCTGGCCGTCCCATATCCGATATGAAATTACCTTTCGGGTTTTCAATAATCGTGATCTGTTGGTAGTCAATGAATACCTGTTCGTCTTTCCCGAGGAACATGGACCTGACCGCAAACTTGGCGGCTTTCATGGTGCGCTTGCCGAAGAAAATCGACACTGGCGGCTGATCCTCAAGCGTGAACTCGGCAATGAAGTGGAACTGCATACCGAGGCGCCGACTGCCAAGGGTAAACGGGCGCAAAGTGTCAAGTTTGCCATGCCCGACATCCAATTAGCCATGGGGCGTGTCATGTACGAGGGAGACGCCGAATTTCCCGCCTCCCGTTGGCTGTTCAGCACGTTGACCCAACAGACGGTATTCCTCGATCCGAACTGGGCCAAAATGCGGCTTGCCAGTCCTCCGGGACTGCTGAAAAAGATCATGCCTTCCGGGCGGAATATCCCCTGGCTGGCGCTTCATCTGAAATGTGACGGCGCTCCTGAAGGCGCAGAAAACGGCTATCGGAGTGAGCGCTATGACGATTGGGTTGGGCATGTGAAGACTGCTCTCCCGCAGATCGCCGATATTGACGTTCGTGAGCGTGAGGACGACCATCATGCCTATTTCCGTATCACGTATCGCGGAGGGTACGATGTTCCCCATTCCGGGCTGTCGGATGGCACGCTCCGGATTCTGACGTTGACGTTGTTACCCTACTTGCCTGATCTTCCCTTGATTCTTGTTACTGAAGAACCGGAAAACGGCATTCATCCCCAAGCGATAGAGGCGGTATTGCAATCACTGTCGTCATTGTATGACAGCCAGATCTGGGTCTCTTCCCATTCTCCGGTTGTTCTCGGCAGCACCGAGGTTAATCACCTTCTCTGCGCCCGCTTGACCTCGGCTCACGGTGTGCAGATGGTTTCCGGACCCGATCATCCGCGCTTATTGAACTGGCGAAAGGGGACAGATTTGGGGCTCTTATTGGCGGCGGGGGTGCTCGGCTGATGCGTGATTGCATGTTTTTTGTGGCCGACTCGAATATGGAAGAGACCTTCAAGGGGTTTTTGCTGCGCGACAAATTTTATCTGAGTCTGGGATGCGGTAAATTCGAGTTTGATCCTGTTGAAGATATCAGTCGGGCCAGAGGCAAGACGGATGGCGGACTCTGGCGACATGCCGATATTTTGTTGGAAGGCTACCAACGGACCCATCAGCGGCTTGTCGTTTGTCTTGATCGTGATTTTGGGGGTTCTCCGGGACAGAAGCAAGTCCGGGCGGATATAACCCGGCAACTTGTGGCTGTCGGCTGGGAAGAGAAGAATTTTGTTGTCCTTGTGATAGATCCTGAGTTGGAGCAATGGATTTGGCAGGATAGTGAACATGTTGAGAGAGCGCTCAGGCACACTCGTCCTCCCACATTGAGAAAATATCTGGCTGATAATGGTGAATGGCCGGAAGGTTCACCAAAACCGCTTGATCCGAAAAGCACGCTTCAGAACATAGTTGACCGTAATCGGCTGGATCGTTCCTCTGACCTCTATGGCAAGATCACCAGCAGGGTTTCGATTAAGAACTGCGTTGACCCCGAGTTTCAGAGATTGGCCGAAACCTTGCGAACCTGGTTCTCGCCGGAGGTTGCCGCATGAAATTCGAGAGTTTCAAGAATGCGAGGGTAGTGCGTTCTTCTTGGTTGGATAAAGGTGGAAGGCGACTGGATTGCAATCCGTATATGTCCGGGGCGTTGGAGGCGAGGGACGCTTTAGACAACTTGAAGGTGCGCAAAGACCCACTTCATACCCTGACAGGTGGGTATGCTGGTGGAATTTACAATGGGCCAATATTTCGCCGTCATTGGGTAGATAACCCACGTTTCGGGGTACCTTTTCTCGGTAGCAGTGACATGCTACAATCAGACCTTTCCAGTTTACCATTATTGAAGAGAAATTATGCGCAATCATCGAAGATTGCCCATCTTGAAGTTAAGCAAGGAATGACCCTTATCACTTGTTCTGGCACGATTGGGCGAATGACTTTTGTCCACCCTGAAATGACTGGAATGTGGTCATCTCAACACATAATGAAAGTTGTTCCGGATGAAAACAAAATTTTCCCCGGTTACCTTTATGCCTACTTGTCCAGTAAGTATGGCGTGCCAATAGTTGTCGCGGGCACGTATGGCGCAATCATTCAACATATTGAGCCGGAACATATTGCGTGTTTACCTGTACCTCGTTTTGGTAATGACTTTGAATCTCGAATCCACCTACTTGTTGATGAAGCAGCAGGGTTGCTTTCCGGTTACCAACAAAATATCAAACATGCAACAGATGAGTTATTTGCTTCAGTTGGGCTACAAGACATCACGGCAGATGAATGGCATAGTTGGGGGACTGACGTTGGATTCATGATTCCATCGGCAGACCAGGCTTCATTTCGGGCGAGTAACTTTAATCCTCGGTTCGCCCGTATGGTCAAAAGTATTGAGCAAGTACCTCACAAAAAGCTGATGGATATATGTCTTCCTGGCACTTTGCATAGAGGAAACCGTTTTAAACGTGTAGATGCTGATCCAGAGCACGCTTATCAAATGGTAGGTCAGAAGGAGTTGTTTCGGCTGAAACCTGAAGGACGTTGGATTGCCAAGACTTCCATCGAGTCTGATGCCATTTTGGCCCCTGGTAGTATTGTTTCGGCAGCTCGCGGCACTCTGGGAGAAAATGAACTTTACTGCCGATGCGAGTTTGTCTGGGGGCCTTGGACTAAGTTGGCTTTCACCGAAGACGTATTGCGAATTATTTCCGACGACTCAATTATGCCGCGTGGATGCCTATTCGCATTCATGCGCTCGGAAACAGCATTCCGGATGCTCCGATCCATTTCTTCAGGAAGCAAACTTCAGGAGCCCCATCATTCATTTCGTGGAAATCTTCCTGTCCCTTACCCCGATGTTGCGATTCAACAGGAAATACATGAGAGAGTAGTCTCTGCGTACGATGCCAGACACAGAGCCGTAGCGTTGATGGATGAAGCGACTCGGCTTGTTGAAGTGGCTATCGGAGGAGAAGGCTGATGGCCAAAGTCACCGCCATAGGTCAACC
This sequence comes from uncultured Desulfuromonadales bacterium, assembly GCA_903929485.1. Classification (GTDB taxonomy): domain Bacteria; phylum Desulfobacterota; class Desulfuromonadia; order Geobacterales; family CAIOGM01; genus CAIOGM01. The sequence continues at coordinate 2,782 of CAIYUY010000276.1, read as the reverse complement.
CGTAAACGACGCTGAACGCTCCGCCATTGCCCACCTGAGGGATCGCCTCCCCGACACTTTTACTCTCCTTCATAATTTCGAAATCGAGCGTCAAGGCGAACTCTATGAGATCGACATGGCGCTCCTGACACCACATGCCCTCTATCTGATCGATGTCAAAGGGACTCGCGGCAGTATTGAGGTGTATGGCTCCAAATGGTATCCGGATGGCCGGGCGCCTTATCCGTCACCGCTTGCCAAGCTTCGGTTGCATGCCCGCACGGTTAAAGGACTCATCACCCAAAGTAACCCCGGCCGACCGGAACTTGATAAGGTCTATGTGGATGCAGTGGTGCTTCTCACCGCTCCGGATGCCTTTCTCGGTGACCGGGAAAATTGGGACGCCCCCTCGGTGGTGAAACTTGCGGACGCGGAACGCTTCTTCAAGGATGCCACCCGTATCCCGCCCCGCTTTACTAGAAATATCCTCCCTCACCAAGGTCTGGTGCTGCACGCTCTCCGAGTAGCCAAACCTGCCCGTGGCGCCCTGCAGTACGGTCATTGGAAGGTGATTGAAAAACTCGGTGCATCGAATTCGTTTGAGGAATATCGGGCGGAGAATGTCTTTGCCGGCGGAACCGCACGGTTGCGCGTGTATCAGGCTGATCCCTATCAGCCGGAAGAGGTGCGCACGACGCAACTCAACCTCATTCAAAACGCCTATCGCGCCTTGTCACGTTTACCGCTGCATCCCAACACCGTGGCGGCGCGGGATTTTTTCCCCACCGAGGACGATAAGGCATTCGTCCTGATCCTCGATGATGCCCCGGGCCAGGCGCTGACCGTCCATCTGGCTCGACCACACTTGGCGCTGACACAGGATCAAAAGTGGCGGGTAGCGAAAGATCTCCTCGCGGCGTTGGCCCATGCCCATGTCCATGGCGTAATCCACCGGAATCTCACCCCCGGAGCCATCCTCATTGGCCAGGATGGGACGACGCGACTGACGGATTTCGATTTCGCCAAACCGGCACTGGATCGCACCCAAAGTATCGCCGATGAAATTATCGATCTGGTGGAGAAGGCGTATGTGGCGCCGGAGGCGTACCGGGCTCCGGAGTCGGCTATCTCGGCCTCTGACATCTTCTCCGCCGGCGTCATCCTCTATGAGCTTTTCACCGGAGAGCAGCCCTTTGCCGGCAATCCGAGCCATGTCTTCGACCATAACGGACTATTCCCGGTTCCGCCGTCGCACTGCCGACCCGAGTTGAACGTCGCCTTTGATGACTGGCTCCAATCGCTCTGTCTTTTCAGCGCGGCCAACCGGCCCACTGCCGCGGCGGCGCTGGCCGGGTTACAGGCGCTGCTGGCCCCCCCGCAGGTCAACGCCGGTGGTGCGGACGGACAGGCCAGGGGCGCGGATCCTGAGTTTCAGATCCCGTTAACTGTCGATGACGCCGACTTCCTTAACCTGCCCGCCGGCTACCAGCTTACGCACAAGTTTATTGTGGAAAAGAAGCTCGGACGGGGCAGTTTTAGTGTCGTCTACAAGGTGATCGATACCCTGGGAGACGTGGCGCGAACGGTGAAACTGATTGTCAGTGATCGCCACTCGACTCTGGAGCGGTTGAAGAAGGAGTATCGCCACCTGGCGCATATTCCGGAGCATGCGCATGTCGTCCGAGTGCTCGACGCCGACGTGATTCAAGGGCGGAACATCCCCTTCCTGGTCTTTGAATATGTCGAAGGGACCGATGTCGGCAATATGATTCAAGACCGCCTCCTCGCCCCGGATGACGCCCTGGAGTTGGGAAAACAGGTCATAGAAGGGCTGGTTCACCTTCATACCCATGGTTTCCACCATTGCGATATCAAGCCTCGTAACCTGCTCTGGACACAACGCGGCGCCAAGATTATCGACTTCAACGTTTCGGTACGGGCTGATGACCGCGAATCCCGTGGGGGCGGTTCACGCCGGTATCTCCCCCCCGATTTCGACCCGGAACTGATCCCCCATAACGGAGAACGGGCCGACCGCGATCTCTATGCCTTGGGTTTGACCCTCTATGAAGCGGTGACCGGGCGCTACCCCTGGGATACGTCAGAGCCGCCGATTAACAGGGCTGCGCCTGATCCCCGGGAACTCTCCGGTTTTTCCGACCTGGCGCCGGAACTGGTGACGGTGGTGTTGAAGGCGATTGCCCCACGACGGTCAGAGCGCTACCTTTCGGCCCAAGAGTTCCGTGAAGCGCTCTGGGCCGTTCGTCACGCCCGGCGGGTGACCGTATTGAGATCACCTTCAATCGGCGCCGTGAACGGAGTCGCTTTGGATGGCTTCGCTACACCCAATACCAATCCCTTTGTCGCGCACCTGCTGACGCTCTACAGCCAGAGCCGACGGAGTAATGCCGGAACCAGAGGCATGGACGCCTCCCCGTACTCCTCGTATGTTGAAACCGCCCTGGACAAGGAATTGCTGCCGGCGGTTCTTTCGGGAGAGTTCACCCTGATTCTCATCACCGGAAATGCCGGAGACGGTAAGACGGCTTTTCTGCAGCGGCTGGAAAAAGAAGTTGAGAGCCGTGGCGGCGTGGTGGATCGAGGGCTCCCCAATGGCAGCAGCATGGAGTATGAAGGACGAAGGTATCTGATCAACTACGACGGCAGCCAGGACGAGGGCGCCAAAGAGAATAACCAGGTGCTGCTCGATTTCCTCTCTGACTATGCCGGACGGAATATGAGTCACTGGCGACAAGCTGAAACCCGGCTTATCGCCATCAACGAGGGGCGTCTGGTTGACTTC
>CAIYUY010000275.1 GCA_903929485.1 uncultured Desulfuromonadales bacterium | reverse complement strand
GCTATATGAAAACGTGAGAAATGTCCAGCCCTATTTTAATATTACAATATTTACTATTATTATTCAGCCTAGTGATACGTTCTGAAGTCATGTCTGCCCATGGATTAGCAATATATCACATGGTTGTGGGTAAGGGGCAGACCTAGCCACGGCAAACCTGTCTCACGATGCCCCGGATATGGTTTCAGATCAGCGATCACGAACTACCTCCAATTCTGCCCACGATGAAAAGAATGATATCCTCGCAATTTCTCTCACAAGAAGTCATTGCGAGGAGCGAAGCAACGAAGTAATCCCCTTAATGTTGGCATGTTAGCGAGTAACTAGATTGCTTCGCTTCGCTCGCAATGACAGGATTTGCGGGAGCATCAAGGATATTCCTCCATGACAATAGTCGCACCACTGGAGCGACTTTTTCATAATGACGATAAAGTGGGTCAGAGTTAATTGTATCCGCAGCGCTGAGACAATCTGAATTGTCGTAGCAGTGATACGACAAATGAACAATTCAGCCCTCCAACAAATCATCCAGCAACCCTTCGGCTTCCTGCTCCGCGGCCTTGATATCCGCCCGAATTTCCTCCAACGTCCGCAATGGCTGTGGCTTATAGAAATGCCGGGTGAAACTGATCTCGTAGCCGATCTTGGTCTTGCTCTCGTCCAACCAAGCGTCAGGCGTGTAGGGCAATACCTCCCGGCGAAAAAAAGCCTTTATCCCTCCCTCCTCCAGAAGCGGCGCCTGCTCGGTGTCCCGCAAATCGGTATCCGGCTTGTACTCCACAACGCTCTTCTTCCCCCCGATGGTGACGGCATAAAGCCCCTTAAGTGGGTCAGGGGCGATTTTGCCCGGCTTGTAGACCTTGGCGATCACCGGCGGCGCCGTCTCTACCCGCCAACTGACCGCCTTCAGGATCAGCTTCAGCTCGGCGGCCGAGAGGGCGTATCGCGATACGCCCCTACATTTCAGATCTTTCAGGGCGTTATCCACCGCATCCCGGAACCGGTTATGATCCTCGAACAGATCGCCTCCGAGTTGTTCCCTCAGGGCCGTGGCCGTGTTCACCAGCCGAGCATCCCGCGCCCAGGTACCGGCATCCAACAGCTTCTTCTTTTTCTTCTCCGACAGCCCCTTGCGCGGACTATCCTCATCGTCACCTTCATCGTCACCGCCCACCCAGTCGGCCAGCCGCTTGGCCAGCTCCTTCTCGACACTGCTGAAGTTATCGAAAAGGGGATCGCCGAATTCCTCATGGAGCTGCGAGCGAATCTCCTCGTCACCGGAGGCGAACCGGAGGGACTCCATGGCCGGGAGTTTGACGGAGCCGTCGTTATTCAGCACCGGGTTCGGGCTCAGGTTAATATCGGGATCAAGAAACTTCTCAATCAGGACACTGAGGGCATCGGCCTTGGAGAGGGTAGTGATCTGGTTGCGAAACTTGAAGTTCTCCAGGATATCCTGGACGTTGGGAGAGAAACCGTTCAGGTACGCCTCAAAGTCCTGGCGGAGCTGCTGCTGACTGCCACGGGAGCGGAGATCCCGCGGAGTGAAGGGAGAGGTGTTTCTGATAGACGTAGAGGCGCTTGACGCATGGTTTACGGAGATGCTTGGCGCTTGGCTCTGAGTCGGCAAGATGAAGCGACCAGGTGGGGAAATCCTGTTGACGCAGCAGAGAACCAAATGGCAAAAATTGCGTTAGAATTGTTGCGTACTGCCGGAGCTTTTGCTAGGATGCTCGCCATCATTACTTATTCTGGAGGATTATCATGAAAAAACTGACAGTTGTCATTGCAACCCTGCTCACCGCCGCCGCCTTTGCCGGAACCGCCGTCGCTTACGACCCCACCGCCGACCTGCTCAAGAAGGAGAGCGGAGTTGCGGATACGGTCGGTAAGAAGGATCAGGAGCTGAAAGCGAAGAAGAAAAAAGCAGATGACAAGGTGAAGGAAGCCAAGGAAGCGCCGGGCAAGGCGGTTAAGGAAAAGCAGCAGAAATTAGAAGAGAAGAAGGGGCAAGCCGAAGGGGTAGTGAAGGATGCCGCCGCCAAGAAGAACGAGAAGATCAAGAAAGGGAAGGATTCCGCCGATAAAGTCAAGGGGGACGCCGGCCAGGTGAAGGATATGGGAAAGAAGAACCTGGATGACCTGAAATCCCTGGGAAAATAAGCCAAAAAAGGCAATTGAACCACGGAGGCACGGAGACACGGAGGAAACAACTGAGAAAATCTTTTTTTGGTTTTAACCCAAAAGGTTGACCAACGTTAGAACTCACCTCAGTGTAACCATTTGAAACGGTGAGAGATTATTCTCCGTGTCTCCGTGACTCCGTGGTGAATTGCTTTTTACCGAGTCAGCAGATACCGCCGGAGCCAATCCAGGGCGGTGACTGCCGTGAGAGTCCTCACCTGCTCCCGATCCCCGCTGAAACCATACTCCCTGACCTGACACCCCTCCCCGTCCGCCAGGGCGATAAAGACCATTCCCGCCGGTTTTTCCTCGGAGGCTCCGGGACCGGCCACACCGGTCACCGCCAGAGCGATGTCACTCCCCGCCGCAAGCCTTTCTCCCTGAGCCATGGCCTCGGCAACTTCAGCGCTCACCGCGCCATGTTGCAAGATCATCTTCTCGGGAACTCCCAGCAACCGATGCTTGGCCCCGTTGCTGTAGACCACCGCCCCTTCCAGGAAATAGGCGGAGCTTCCGGCGCAATCGGTGAGTCGCTTGGCGATGAGGCCGCCGGTGCAGGATTCAGCCAGGGAGATGGTGACCCCCGTCTCCCGGAAGAGTCGCGCCACCTCATCATCCAGGGTGGCGCCGGCCTCGGCCACGATGAACTCCCCCAGACGCTGTCGCACCGTGGCGGCGGCTCCAGCCAAAAGCTCCGCCACCCCGGCGGCAGTATCACCTTCCCCTCTAAGTTTCAGATCGATGGTGGGAAAGCTGACGCGGAAGGCCAGGGCTAGACCGGCGTTGGAATCGGGCAGATCGCCCATGACCCGGTCCATCTCCGCCTCGGCGATCCCGAAGGTGGTGAAAACCTTTGTCCCGATGACCACCTTTTTCACAAACCGCTCCCGGATGAAGGGGAGCACCGTACCATCCAGCATCCGGATCATCTCCGAAGGGACGCCGGGGAGAAAAAGGAGATAACAACCATTGAGGGTGAGGATGAAGCCGGAGGCGGTGCCTGTGGGGTTGGGAATAAGGGTGCATCCGGCGGGGAGGAGCGCCTGACGCCGGGTGGCGGCCATGAACTCTCCCCCTTCCCTCCCCACGAACGCTTGCATCGCGGCAAGCGCCTCTTCGTTGAGAAGCAGCTCTTGTCCCGTTGCCGCGGCGGCGGCCTGGGCCGTCAGATCATCACCGGTGGGGCCGAGGCCGCCGGTGACTACCAGAACATCGCTCCCGGTTGCCAAGATTTCCAGGGCGTCAACAATAGCACCAAGATCATCCCCCACCAGCAGATGTTGCCGGACCTTTAGCCCCAGGTCGTAGAGACTGGCGGCGATCCTGGCGGAGTTGGTATCCGCCACCTCGCCGTAGATCAGCTCGTCGCCGATGGAAAGGGTCGAAATTTTCATGGCAACCTCACCTGAGTCGAAAATAGTACACGTCATAAAACGCGGATGACGCGGATTGTGCGGATTTGCGCGGATCTGAAACATAAAAACCTGGCACCCTATCCGGCTTAAAGTTTCGGATTAGTTGTCAAATACTTTTAAAAAGCCTGTCATCCCCGAATTCTTCTATCGGGGATACGGTTTTTCAGCTTGTTACGACGGGATTCCCGCTCAGAACCGCTGCGGGAATGACAAGCTTTTACGGCAGTTACCGAAGATTCAAGCTGGGCAGGGTACTTGTGGAGTCAGAGTGAGTAAAGAGGTTGATCCGCGTAGATCCGTCACATCAGATTTGATCCGCGTTCCAATGAATTTGACGTTATTTTTACCGTTGTGGTGTTGCTGTTTCCAACCCTGTTTCCCTCTCCACGATCCGGTAGACCTCTGCAAGAGGCAGACCGCACTCCAGCGCCAGCCGACGGCACTCCTCAAACTCCGGGGCGACCCTCACCACGACCCCCTCCTCGCTGAGGAGCTTGACCCGAACCGGTCCCAGGGAGCTTTCCCGGAGCTCCGTATGCCGCGCCAAGGTCAGCCGCTCCGCCGGATAGTGGCGGACGCCGATGGCTGTGGATTCCAGGAGGATGATTCGGGCGAGATGTTCCAGGAGAGACGGTGCGGTAATGACGGTGAGCTTCACCCCTGGCCGGTTTTTCTTCATCTGCAGGGGAGAAAAGGCCACATCCAGCGCCCCTTCATCCAGAAGCCGCTCCATGAGGAAACCGAGGAGCTCGGGATTCATGTCATCGATGTGGGTCTCCATGACCCGGACTTCGTCAGGTTCCATACGACATCACCTAAGCCGGACAAGCCGGGACAAAACAGGAAAAACCAAGTCAAGGACAATGGAACGCGGATCAAGCAAAACCAACTTTGATGCACGCGCAAATTCCGTCGTTGCGAGTGCGTCAAATATAATGGATTTTTTATCCGCGCAAATCCGTGTAATCCGCGTCATCCGCGTTCTATTGAAGTTCAGGTTTGCTCAGAAATTGTAAAGGCCGAAGCTGCGATGTCGCCTAATGCGCCGACGGGAGCGCCGCTTCGATCTTGACTCGATCAAACCCTCTGATGATCCGCCCGTAGACCATGAAGACCGGCACCTCCATGATGTTCATTTTCTGGGCGATGGCCATCTGCTCCTCGAGAAGCTTCTTCCCCTTTTCGGTAATCGCGGTGGGGGGGGCCAGATCGTACAGGCCGGACATGACCTCGGCATAGGCTCGTTCCTTGTCATCGGCAGAGAGGATATACTGGGCCTTCTGCTTGGCGTTCAGGTGGTTGGAGAGAGGATTGAAATAGATATAGAGGGTGACGTCGGGGCGGGTCAGGAAATACTGGTACGCCTTGCGGCAGTACGGGCAGTCAGGATCGGTGAATTCGATGATGGTGGTCTTGCCGCTGCCGATCTTCAGGGCCTTGTCCAAATTGAGGGGATCGGCTCCCCACGCGGCGAATGCGGTGAGTAAAATAATGACCAACAAGATAGAACGTATGAACGGCGCCATCGGATGCCTCCCAGGAAAACCTGCTTTCTCGAATTTACAGACGCGACATTCTAGCGCACCTTGGAAAAAGGTACAAGTGTCGTCAGCATGCAGAGGTGCAATTGAACGCGAGGGGATTAAAAGGAACCTGGGCGAACACAAGGTTGATGCCCTCGCAAATTCTCTTTTAAGACGTCATTGCGAGGAGCGAAGCGACGAAGCAATCTCTGTAGTTTTTCTCGTTCCCAAGCTCCAGTTTGGGAACAATAGTTCACCTTTGATGCACTCGCAAATTCTGTCATTGCGAGCGAAGCGAAGCAATCTAGAAACTGGCAACATGCTGAAATAAAAACAGATTGCTTCGTCACTTCGTTCCTCGCAAAGACTCAGAACGGACTTTTTGCGACTGCATCACCTTTAATTCGTCACTGAAATATGATGTAAACTATTTCGACACATTTGGCGCACTACCGTCGATATTCTTTACACCACGACTTGGCTATACGGCCTTTAACTCGGCTAACTATCTGAATTTTCGTCAAAGCAGCACAACCGAAAGCGGCACGAATATTGCAAACATGACATATTTCGCCGACTACGCAATAGTCCGTAACTTTAGCAGCTTCATACTTCCGGACACAAGAGTGTAACAAAATAACCTGACATCTGGTCCCAAGTTCCCCGCAACCGGTCAATCGACCACAAATTTTCGGAGGTATCCATGAAAAGACTGTTTTTGATGATGCTCGTACTGCTGGGGATGGCGCTTCCGTCGTTATGCTTGGCAACCCCGCCCTCACCCCCACCCACTGGTCCGACGCTCACAACCCCGGTCATAACTAATTTAGGGGCAAACCAAGCGACATTAGTCTTGAAGTCCAGTGGAAATGGAACCGGTTATTTCACCTTGGAGAATGGGGTGGCGTGCGGAACTGGTGCACAGATCAAAACCGGGCACAATGGAAGTGGCGCGTCTGCCTACCACGGTTCGCTTCCACTGACCGCCGCCACTGACGCTACGTACACCATTCGCAACCTGACTCAAACGACTTCTTACACGGCCTGCTTCACCGCCGATGATGGCACGAACCTGACTGCAACTGCGGCGACAGCCAACGTCACCACAACGGCGGCAGCGACGCGCACCTCACCGGCATGGGGCTCGCTGGGGGCTGCAGGGTTCTCAACAGGAGTAGCAAGTTACACCTCCCTGGCCTTTGCTCCGAGCGGAACTCCCTACGTAGCATTTCAGGACAGCGTAACGGGCTTTGCCACAGTGATGGCATTCAACAGTGTCACCAAAGGATGGGACAATGTGAGCCCGACGGAAATAGTGGCTTCGTCCATCTCTCTGGCCTTCGCCCCCAACGGAACTCTCTCTATCGCGTTTGCAGATTCCTCCAATCACCCATCTGTTCTGCAGTACGTCGGTAGCAGTTGGATCGCGGTAGGTTCCGCTCTTTCCACCAATTCCGCCACTTATGTTAGCCTGGCGTTCGCTCCAGACGGTGCGCCCCATGTGGCATATATGGACGGTAGTTACAACAAGGCGACTGTCAAGAAATACAGTGGCGGGTCATGGAGTGAGTTAGGAAATGGCGGCATCTCCGCCGGTTCGGCCGACTATATCTCTCTGGCCTTTGCCCCAGACGGAACCCCGTACCTGGCATATCAGGATAATGGCGGGACTGCCACGGTCATGAAATACAGCGGCAGCTGGAGTACGCTGTCCGGCACCGGACTATCCAATGGATATCAGTACGAAAATTCCACTTATACAACTCTTGCTATTACCCCCGACGGTAGCATCTATCTGACCTACAAATATGACGATGGACAAGGGAATTACACCGTAACGGTGAAAAAGTATGATGGAACGTTGAGCTGGCTCTCAGTCGGTACTACTCCTCCGGCGAGTAGCAACCAATACAGCTACATAACATCGGCCATCGCCCCGGACAGCACACTCTACATTGCGTTCCAAGACAATAACCATAACGGAGCGACCGTAAGAAAGTTTGATGGTACCAGTTGGAGCACCGTAGGGAGCGCCGGACTCTCCGCCGGGACAGTATCCTACACCTCCCTGGCATTCTCTCCCAATGGGATACCTCACCTGGCATACCAGGACGCCTTCAACAGCAGCAAGGCGACGGTTATGAAGTTCAAGAACGGCACGACCACGGCGGTAAGCTCCAGTGCCTGGGCCTCTCCGGCGGATCAGCAGGTAACCTACACAGCAACGGTCTCCCCCGCCGATGCCACCGGGACAATTGACTTTTTTTTCGGCGACATCAATAAAGAAACAGTCGCGATCGTCAACGGAACTGCCACATCGACATTTATTACCACCGGATACACTACCGGAAACTATCCGGTTCATGCAGTCTACAATGACAACGGAGATCCCAACTACAACGGCTCCACTTCGCCCAGCAGAAGCCAGTCTCTTATTGCCTCCGGCAGCTTCGTTATCCTCATATCCTCCGACAAGACCACCACGAACTACGGTGACTCGGTCACCTTCACCGTGAAGGTCAACAAGTCTGATGCCACGGGAACCCTGCTCATCATGGACGGAACGCATGAAATCTACCAGACGCAACAGGTGGCAGGTGGAACCGTAACGTGGTCAACCTCGACCCTGAACGCCGGGGTACATAGCATCACAGCAAATATTGACCCGAACCAGAACACCTACCAGCCGCTGAAAACATCCGCACCCATCGCCTTGACCATTAACGCGATCCCCACGACTACCGCTTTGGCGCTGAACACCGGAAGCGCAACCCCTTCCAATCATGGGACTGCGGTTACGTTCAAGGCCACAGTTTCTCCTTCCAACGCCTCCGGAAAAGTGGTCTTCTATGATGGCGCCACCGCGCTGAACGCTTCCGGCACCACCGTCACGGTGGGAGTCGCGACCTATACCACCGGCACAAACATTAATAACGCCAACACTCTCACCCCTGGCGATCACACGATCACTGCGGTATTCACCGACAGCGTCGGCAATTTCATCACCTCCACCTCCGGGACAATAACCCAGAGCGTTCTGACCAAGGTTATCGTAACGGCCAGCCCCTCCAACAAATTGGTGGTTTTCAACGTAGGTGGTACCGATTACACCACTGCACAAACTTTTTGGTGGCCGGTAGGGAGCAGTCATAGTATCGGCACCACGTTACAGCAATTAATAGGAATAGGCACTCGATACGATTTCGCCTCCTGGTCCGATGGTGGTGCTCAAACACATTCCATAACCACACCCGCTACGGACACCACCTACACCGTTAGCTTCGAAATCGAGTATCTGGTGACTCCTGCTGTTACACCATTAAACAGCGGCACGACCATCCCCTCCGTCGCCACATGGTACCCGGCTGGAAGCACTCCCACGGTTATCGTCACCTCCGCAACCGGATTTGACTTTTCAACATGGAGCGCCGCCGCATCAACGCCACTCAGTGCAGCATCCAATCTCGTTGCCCTTACCGGCCCGGTTACCGCTACCGCCACCTTGGCCGCGGTTACCACAACTCTCAGCGCGGCCGTTCCGACTGCAAACAAATCGGTCGGCACCGGCGTTGGAGGACGAAACTGGGTCGTCAATTTGACCAACAGTGCCGCGACCCAAGTCACTTTGGCAAAAATAATCTCGATAGTCTTTTCATCAGGAACAAGTAGTGCTTGCCAGCCCGTTACGGTTCCCGCCGGGGCTATTAATGTAAACGCAGGAACGGGAACCATTGCCGCAAACAGTACTGCATCCACGGCAGCTATCGCCGTCAATTTTGGAACCTGCCCGAAGCTTACCAAGTTCAATGTCTCCATCAATTACTCTGCCAAAACCAGCGGTAACGTCACAATCAGCGGAACAACCAACTTGACCGGCCAGGCCCAGTAACCAAAAGCACCTATCACTTTTTGGAGGAACAGATGAAACGAATCCTACTTGCCCTGCTGCTGCTCATCGCCACCGCTCTTCCGGCGGCAGCCTCGCTCATAACCATCGACTTTACCTTTTTGGGCTCTGCATACGCCGGCGGCACGAATAGCGCGGTGGTCAACGGCACAATCTATTTCGACAGCCTTCTTTTGTCGAATCCGGGGCTCAACACCTTCGATCTGACCACACCTGGGGGGCTCGCCGCGGTTCCCTATCTCACGGTGACGGTCACCAATAGCACCGGCGGAGTTGGTGACGGCACGTTTACCCGGAGCGATTTTAGCCAAGTTATTTTCGACACATCAACCTCCGGGCTGAATATGGCTCAATGGACTCAACTTGTAGGGCAAGCGACATCAAGCCCATCCAACAATAAATGGGGTACTCCGGATATTATTATTCCGGAGAGTTCCCCCCCAAGGTCATACACCGGTGATTTCCAGTTAGTGGCTGCGGCAGGATCACCGACAGCTCCCACAGGCGTTTCACCGTTTCAACTCGGCACCAACGGCGGGAATACCGATGGTGTCCAGCTCACCTCCATGTTCATCACCCCCGAGCCCACCACCTATCTCCTCCTCTGCCTCAGCCTGGGAATGGTGGGATTGGCCCGAAAGAAACTGAGCAAGAGTGCTTGAACTTGAAGCAAACCCTTATAACCTGACACAGAAAAGCCCGCCTCCCCGGCGGGCTTTTCTGTTTTTGTGCATATGGCAATTACCCAATTATTTGGATAGTATCTTAGGTGATTCGCAGCAAAGAGTGTACCGTATAACATGTTCGGTATCGATTTTCCGTTCATGGTTCGACAGGCTCACCACGAACGGAAAATAAGGCGGTTATAAAACCTGAATCCGTTCGCCCTGAGCTTGTCGAAGGGTGAACGGAATTTTGCCGGGTATGTACTTTGCCGCGAATCACCCAAAGTCTGTCATTCTGAGCGATAGCGAAGAATCTGCTTCTGTTTTACAAGCAGATCCTTCGCGTTGCTCGGGATGACAAGCAAAAGAGAGGATGACAAGCAAAGGACAAGACGACACCCAAGGTGATTCGCGACAAAAAATGTACCGTAACATGGACGGCGTTGATTTTCCGTTCATGGTTCGACAGGCTCACCACGAACGGAAAATAGACGATTATTAAACCTGAATCCGTTCGCCCT
>CAIYUY010000274.1 GCA_903929485.1 uncultured Desulfuromonadales bacterium | reverse complement strand
TAACGGTTGAGCGGCAATTGACAGTGCGGAGGATGCTTGAGGCATGCCCCCTTCTATACACGAATACTATCGATGTGTCCCGTTATTTCATTTTAAGGGAATGTGGGTAGGGACACCTACGGGGTTAACCGAATATTTACTCACATCCGTATCAATTTTCGCCACCCGACGGCGGCTATCTCGGCGTTAAATTTACCTCTTCCGGTGAACACTACGGCTGGATTACTATCGACGCCATAGCGGCCGATTACAGCTCATATCATGTTAAAGATTGGGCCTACGAATCCACTCCTGCTACTAAAATCAAGGCCGGCGATACCGGTCCCGTGACGGTTCCTGAACCGACCTCCTCTGCACTGGCCCTCATCGCCATGGGTGTCGGCGGGGTGGCGCTTTTCCGGAGACGGAAGCAGGAACAGCGTAGGTAGAAGGCGGAGAATCAAAAACCGCATCCCCGCGAACCGCCGTTTTATTCATATTGACAGTTACGTCTCCTCTATAGTATCTTTTCTGTTCTTATTTTTCCTACTTCACTCCCAAGGCGATATACAGAGCATGCGCAGCGATATGATCAAAAAGGGGCTGGAGCGGACCCCACACCGGGCGCTCCTCAAGGCCACCGGCATCCCTCACAGCGAGATGGAAAAGCCGTTCATCGGCGTGGCCACCAGCTTTACCGACCTGATCCCCGGCCATGTGGGGATGCGGGATCTGGAACGTTTCATCGAGAAAGGGGTGCATACGGGGGGAGGTTATTCCCTCTTCTTCGGCATCCCCGGCGTCTGTGACGGGATCTCCATGGGGCATAAGGGGATGCACTACTCCCTCCCCACCCGGGAGCTCATCGCCGACATGGTGGAGTCCGTGGCCGAGGCGCACCGCCTGGATGGCCTGGTCCTTCTTACCAACTGCGACAAAATCACCCCCGGCATGCTCATGGCAGCGGCCCGGCTGGATATCCCCTGCATCGTCGTCACCGCCGGCCCCATGATGAGCGGTCGGGGAGCGGAGGGGCGCAAATTCTCCTTCGTTACGGACACCTTTGAGGCCATGGCCCGTTATCGCGCCGGGGTCATTGACGCCAAGGAACTGCAGGAGTGCGAGGATAATGCCTGTCCCGGCATGGGCTCCTGTCAGGGGCTTTTCACCGCCAACACCATGGCGATCCTCACCGAGACCATGGGGATGAGCCTTCCCCGCTGCGGAACCGCCTTGGCGGTCTCCGCGCTGAAGCGGCGGATAGCCTTTGCCTCGGGGGAGAAGATCGTCGAACTGGTGAAAAACAACGTGACCCCCCGGAGCATCATGACCCGGGCGGCTTTTGAGAACGCCATCCGGGTGGATCTTGCCCTGGGAGGGTCGTCCAATACGGTGCTTCACCTTCTGGCCATCGCCAATGAGGCGGGCGTGGATCTCCCCTTGGAGACCTTCGACATTCTGGCCAGGGAGACACCACAGATCGCCTCCATGAATCCGGCGGGAAAGCATTTCATGGAAGACCTGGACACTGCCGGGGGGGTCATGGGAGTGCTGAAACAGCTGGGGGAGAAGATCATCGACAATCCCACGGTTTTCGGCCTTACGACCCGTCAGCTGGCCGCCAGCGTGCAGCAGGTGGACGAAGAGGTCATCCGTCCCCTTTCCAATCCGGTGAAACAGGAGGGAGGGATCGCGGTCCTGTTCGGCAACATTGCTCCCCAGGGAGCGGTGGTGAAGCAATCCGGCGTTTCCGACGCCATGATGAAGTTCCAGGGGACGGCCCGCTGTTTCGACGCCGAAGAGCTGGCCATGGCCGCCATCATGGAAGGGGTGATCAAGCCCGGCGACGTGGTGGTTATTCGCTACGAGGGGCCCAAGGGTGGTCCTGGGATGCGGGAGATGCTGGCCCCCACGGCGGCCATCATGGGGATGGGGCTGGGTGACTCGGTGGCGCTGATCACCGACGGCCGCTTTTCCGGCGGTACTCGCGGTCCCTGCATCGGCCATATCTCCCCGGAAGCGGCGGAAGGTGGTCCCATCGCCCTCATCAAGGACGGCGACCTGATACGGTTGGATATCCCCAACCGGAAGCTGGAGCTTCTGGTGGATGAGGCGATCCTTGCGGAGCGGCTGACCGGTTGGGCCGCACCGGAACCGAAGATAAAGAGCGGCTGGCTAGCCCGTTATGCCAAGTCGGTCACCTCGGCCTACACCGGCGCGGTGATGAAGGCCTGATCCACTGAGGACAACGAGTACACTGAAAATACCGATTGCGCCGAGTAGAATGTTTTTTTAGATGCAGGTTATTACGGAATTAGCGGGCAAGACAATTAATGATCCGGACTGTTCTCAAGATTTTTCTGTGTACTCAGTGAAATCAGTGGATAGCATCGGTTCTGGGGGTGATTCATGAAAATGAACGGAGCACGGATACTGCTGGAGTGCCTGAAGAAGGAAGGGGTGGATACCGTTTTCGGCTACCCCGGCGGCACCGTCATCAATATCTACGATGAACTCTTCTCCTGCAAGGAGATACGCCATATCCTGCCGCGTCACGAGCAGGCCGGCACTCATGCCGCCGACGGCCTCGCCAGGGCCACGGGGAAGGTGGGTGTGGTTATCGCCACCTCGGGGCCGGGCGCCACCAATACGGTGACCGGCATCGCTACCGCCTACATGGACTCCATCCCCATGGTGATTATTACCGGTCAGGTTCCCACGCCGCTCATCGGCAATGACGCCTTTCAGGAAGTGGACATCATCGGCATCACCCGTCCCTGCACCAAGCACAGCTTCCTGGTGCGGGATGTAAAGGAACTGGCGACCATCATGAAGAAGGCGTTCCATATCGCCCGGACCGGTCGCCCCGGACCGGTGTTGGTGGACCTTCCCAAGGATGTGCAGATTGCCCAGACCGAATTCAAATACCCCGAAACCATCGAGTTGCGAAGCTATAAACCTACCGTTGAGGGGCATCCCAAGCAGATCGAGCGGGCCATCTCCATGCTCCTGGCTTCCAAGAAGCCGGTCTTCTACGTGGGCGGGGGAGCAATCCTGGCCGAGGCAGCCGGTGAATTGACCGCTCTTTGTGATCTGCTGGATGTGCCGGTGACCACCACCCTCCTGGGGCTGGGCGCCTATCCCGAGGATCGTCCCAACTCCCTCCGGATGTTGGGGATGCACGGCACCTATTACGCCAACATGGCCATGAGCGATACGGATATGCTGGTGGCGGTGGGGGCTCGTTTCGACGACCGGGTCACCGGCAAGCTCTCCACCTTCGCTCCCCATGCCAAGATCATCCATATCGACGTGGATCCCACCTCCATCAAGAAAAATGTCAGGGTGGATCTTCCCATCGTGGGGGACGTGAAGGATGTCCTGGTCAAGATGATAAAGGAAGCCCAGGCTCACCCGGATAAGGTTGCCGCCTTCAAGGAGGCGATCATTCCCTGGAAGAGCGAGATAGAAGGATGGAAGGCCAAGCATCCCCTGACCTACAAACATGCCGCGTCGACCATCAAGCCCCAGTATGTCATCGAGAAGCTCCGGGAGCTTTCGGAGCCGGACGTCATCGTTACCACCGACGTGGGGCAGCACCAGATGTGGACCGCCCAGTTTTTCACCTTTACCAAACCCCGGACTCTTCTCACCTCCGGCGGACTGGGGACCATGGGGTACGGACTTCCCGCCGCCATGGGAGCACAGGCTGCTTTCCCGGAGCGCCAGGTTATCACCATCTGCGGTGACGGCGGGGTGCAGATGAACATCCAGGAGATGGCGACCCTGGTGCAGAACGGACTCCCGGTGAAGATCGTCATCCTCAATAATAATTTTCTGGGGATGGTCCGCCAGTGGCAGGAGCTGTTCTTCGATAAGCGCTACTCCCAGACCTGCATGGAGCTTCCCATCGACTACGTCAAGCTTGCCGATGCCTTTGGCGCCAAGGGGTACAGGGCGACGAAGACGGATGAAGTGGAAGAGACCATCAAACAAGGGCTTGCCCACGATGGTCCGGTTATCATGGAATTCATGATAGCCCGGGAGGAAAAGGTTCTCCCCATGGTCCCCGCCGGCGCCTCCCTGAACGAAATGGTACTTAATGCGTAAGGAGTTTACACCATGAAACATACCATCTCCGTGCTTGTGGAGAATGAATTCGGCGTGCTGGCCCGGGTTTCGTCGCTCTTTTCCGGGCGTGGGTTCAATATCGACTCTTTATCGGTGGCTCCCACCAATGATGAGACTATTTCCCGGATAACCCTGGAGACCAGGGGGGATGAACAGATCCTGGAACAGATCAACAAGCAGTTAAACAAGCTCATCGACGTTATCAAGGTTATCGATTTCACCGACGGCAGCGGCATCGAGCGGGAACTGGCGCTGGTTAAGGTGACGGCGGAGGATGAGAGCCGGGCGGAAGTGTTGCGGATCGTGGATATCTTCCGGGCCAAGATCATCGATGTCACCGCGCGCTCCTATACCATCGAGACCACCGGTGCGCCGGCAAAGATTAACGCCATCCTGGAGTTGCTCCGCCCTTTGGGCCTCAAGGAGTTGGTCCGGACCGGTCCCGTGGCCATCGGTCGCGGCTCCAAGGGGTGGAAGGGATAATAAACCAGGTTCTAGGTTCGAGGTTCAAAGTTCAAGGTTCGAGGTTAAAGGTTTTCTTTTCACTTTTCACCTTTCACCTTTCACCTGCATCTAACACGGAGGAATATCGATGAATCTGTATTACGACAAAGACTGTAACTTGAACGTGCTCAAGGGGAAGAAGATCGCCATCATCGGCTACGGTTCCCAGGGGCATGCCCATGCCTGTAACCTCACCGATTCAGGGGTGGATGTGATCGTGGCGCTGCGTGCCGGTTCCGCTTCGGCGGTGAAGGCGCAGAATGCCGGGCTGAAGGTCGCGTCAGTGGCCGAGGCCGTGGCGGTTGCCGACCTGGTGATGATCCTCACTCCGGACGAGTTCCAGTCACAACTTTACCGTGACGAGATCGAGCCCAAGCTGAAGCAGGGGGCGACTCTGGCCTTTGCCCACGGTTTTGCCATTCATTACAATCAGATCGTGCCGCGGCCCGACCTGGACGTCATCATGATCGCTCCCAAGGCGCCGGGGCATACGGTCCGCTCGGAGTTCGTCAGGGGGGGAGGAATTCCCGATCTCATCGCCGTGTATCAGAACGCGTCGGGTATGGCCCGCGAGGTTGCCCTGGCCTATGCCAGCGCCATCGGCGGCGGTCGCACCGGTATCATCGAAACCACCTTCAAGGATGAGACCGAAACCGACCTGTTCGGCGAGCAGGCCGTGCTCTGCGGCGGTGCGGTGGAGCTGGTTAAAGCAGGATTCGAGACTCTGGTTGAGGGTGGCTATGCCCCGGAGATGGCCTACTTCGAGTGTCTGCACGAGTTGAAGCTTATCGTGGACCTGATGTATGAAGGCGGCATCGCCAACATGAACTACTCCATCTCCAATAATGCTGAATATGGCGAGTATGTCACCGGTCCCAAGGTGATCAACGAGGGTAGTCGCAAGGCCATGAAAGAGTGTCTGGATAATATTCAGAGCGGTGACTATGCCAAGCGCTTCATCCTTGAAGGGGCGTCCAACTATCCCGAAATGACGGCGCGCCGTCGGCTCAACGCCGCTCACCCCATCGAGCAGGTGGGGGAGCATCTCCGGAGCATGATGCCCTGGATCAAGAAGATTGTGGACAAAACAAAGAACTGATGTTTCCGCGGTAACAAGAGCAAAGGCCGGAGGAGCCGCTGCAATGGCGGCGGTTTTCTCCGGCCGCGCTATAACTGTTTTTAAGGGACGTCCATGCGTAACCGTAACACCCCCATAGCTTTGGAAGGAGTCCCGTTTCTTGTCCCGTCCTTGGGCGTGACCCTGCTCCTCTTTGTTCTGGCCAAAAGTCTGCCGTTTCTTTACTACGTGGGGGGATTCACCACTCTCGTCTCTCTCTTCATCATCTTCTTCTTCCGCAATCCCCGGCGCTCCAGTACCGCACCGGAAAATGCCGTGGTGGCTCCCGCCGATGGTGTCGTCATCTATCTGGGGCCGGCCATGGAGGAGCATCTTGGGGCGGAGATGACAAAAATCAGCATTTTCATGTCGGTCTTCAGCGTCCATATCAACCGGGTCCCGGTATCGGCCAAGGTGCTGGACAGTTTCTATACCGCGGGAAAATTCCTGGATGTACGGGATCAGCGGGCCACCTTCGAGAACGAGCGAAGCGGTCTTGTACTGGAAACCGCCAAGGGGTGGAAACTGGTGGTGGTGCAGGTGGCGGGGCTCATCGCCCGGCGGATCGTCTGTTACGCCCATAAGGGAGATCAGTTGGCGCGGGGGAAACGGTATGGGTTGATCCGCTTCGGATCGCGGCTTGATGTTTACCTCCCCACGGAGACCGCCATAAAGGTGACTATGGGGGAGACAACCGTAGCCGGTGAGACGGTACTGGGAATCCTGCCATGAGTGGTGATAAAATCGACATGTCCGAGAGCATGAGAAAAGGGATCTACA
Organism: uncultured Desulfuromonadales bacterium; assembly: GCA_903929485.1. Lineage (GTDB taxonomy): Bacteria > Desulfobacterota > Desulfuromonadia > Geobacterales > CAIOGM01 > CAIOGM01. The sequence goes on along the minus strand of CAIYUY010000274.1, from coordinate 9,553 downwards.
TCCTCCCCAATCTCTTCACCACGGGGAGCCTTTTTGCCGGTTTTTACGGCATGATTGCCTCCATTGACGGCGACTACCGGTCAGCGGCCATCTGGATTTTGGTCTCCTCAATTTTCGATGGTCTGGACGGCAAGGTCGCCCGTCTTACCGGAACCACCAGCAAGTTCGGCGTGGAGTACGATTCCCTGGCCGATCTGGTCGCCTTCGGGGTTGCGCCGGGAATTCTCATGTACTCCTGGGCGCTGCGCCCTTTCGGTCGCCTGGGGTGGCTTGCCGCCTTTCTTTTCGTGGTCTGCGGAGCGCTCCGTCTGGCGCGCTTCAACGTCCAGGTTGCCACCGTGGAGAGCAAGCGATTCGTTGGCCTCCCCATTCCGGCGGCAGCCAGCATTGTATCGGCTACGGTTCTTCTCTTCTCCCATTTCGGGTGGCCCAGTTCCTTTAAAAAATTGGCGATCCTCGTTCTTATCTACTGCCTGGCCTTTCTCATGGTCTCAAACTTCCGCTATTACTCCTTCAAGGATCCGGAGTTTATAAAACGGCAGCCCTTCAGCATGCTGGTTCTGGCTATCCTCCTCCTCATCGTCGTTGCCGCTCGACCGGTGGAGATGCTTTTCATTTTCTTTATCTGCTACATGTTTTCCGGGCCGGTCTCCTTTTTCATTACCTATCCCCGTCGCCGCCGACTGGAGAAGGCGATGCACAAGGGAGCGGAAAAGCAGCACGGCTGACCGGGATTTACCGGGATTTTCCGGATTTACGAATACCCTTGACAATTCCCATACCGTTGTTTTAGAATTAGCTGACAATTTTAAAGGCAATGATGAGGAGTAGTAGTTCCCGACCTTGTCTCCAGAGAGCCGGTGGGTGGTGCGAACCGGTGACAGGAGGGGATGAACTCGCCTTTGAGCCGCAAAAGCGAAAGGACGTTCTAGGTTCTAGGTTCTAGGTTCTAGGTTCTAGGTTCAAGGTTTGAACGTAGAACGTAGAACGTAGAACGTAGAACGTAGAACTGTTTGGTAGTTTTTGCCGTTTTCCCACGTAACGGGTTACGAGAGGCTCGACTGGTCAAACCGGCGGGTGAAAAGGGTGGTACCGCGAAGCGAAGCCTTCGCCCCTGGTGGGGGTGGAGGCTTTTTCATATTTTGCAGACAACATCACAGAAGGAGAACTAGTCATGAGCGGATCGCAGATCATCAGGATTTTCGACACCACCCTGCGGGATGGCGAGCAGTCCCCCGGCAACAGCATGAATATCGAGGAGAAGCTCCGCATTGCAAAGCAGCTTCAGAAGCTGAATGTGGACGTTATCGAGGCCGGCTTTCCCATCGCCTCGGAAGGGGATTTCGAGGCGGTGAAGCGGGTGGCCCAGAGCATCAAGGGGCCGCAAATAGCCGGTCTCTGCCGTTCCAGCGACAAGGATATCGATCGGGCCTGGGAAGCGCTCCAGTATGCCGGGGAGAAGGGGAGGATACATACCTTCATCGCCACCTCCGACATTCACATGAAGTACAAGCTGCGGATGGAACCGGGAAAGGTGCTGGAGGCGGCGGTGAGGGCGGTGAAACGGGCGCGCGGGTATACGGCCAACGTGGAATTTTCCTGCGAGGACGCGGTTCGGACCCGACTGGATTTTCTGGCCGAGGTGGTGGCCGCGGTCATCGACGCCGGGGCGACCACGGTGAACATCCCGGATACCGTCGGCTACACCATTCCCGCCGAATACTTCAACATCATCTCCTACCTGAAGCAGAACGTCAGGAATATAAATCAGGCGACCATCTCCGTTCATTGCCACAACGACCTGGGGCTGGCGGTGGCCAACTCCATCGCCGCTGTTCAGGCGGGGGCAGGGCAGGTGGAGTGCACCATTAACGGGATAGGCGAGCGGGCCGGCAACTGTTCCCTGGAAGAGTTTGTCATGATCCTCAAGACCCGCGGCGATATCCTCCCCTTTCACACGGATGTCGTCACCGAGCAGCTCACCCCGGCCAGTCGGCTTCTCTCCACCATCACCGGAAGTCTGGTGCAGACAAACAAGGCCATCGTGGGGGCCAACGCCTTTGCCCATGAGGCGGGGATACATCAGCATGGGGTCATCATGGAGAAGTCAACCTATGAGATCATGACCCCCGAGTCGGTGGGGCTCAAGGCCAACGCCCTGGTGCTGGGGAAGCATTCCGGTCGCCATGCCTTCAAGAAGCGACTCACCGAATTGGGATACGATCTGGCCGAGGAGGATATCAACAGGGCCTTTAGCAAGTTCAAGACATTGGCCGACCTGAAGAAGGAGGTCTTCGACGAGGATCTGGACGCTCTGGTAGCCGAGGAGGTCATGCGCCCCGCCGAGAAATACAAGTTGAGCCATATCACCGTTACCTGCGGCTCGTTCGCCGTGGCCACCGCCACCGTGCAGCTTGAGATCGACGGGGAGCCGGTGAGAACCGCCGAACTGGGAGACGGCCCGGTGGATGCAACCTTCAAGGCAATCAGGAAACTGACCAAGAGCAGTGCCGAACTTCTTCTGTACAACGTGGGGGCCATCACCGGCGGCACCGACGCCCAGGGAGAGGCCACGGTAAGGATGAGCGAGGGGGCCAATACAGTTACCGGTCGCGGTTCTTCCACCGACATCATCGAGGCGTCGGCCCGGGCCTACATCAACGCCTTGAACCGCCTCCACTACAAGCAGGAGCGGTTCACCGAAAGTCTCTGATCGTCACCCTTTTTGTTTGTATGCCACGTAAAAGAGCTCCCCGGTTTGCACCCTGGGAGCTCTTTCCTTTTCCTGCCCATCCTGTTCATCCCTGTAAAATTTGCTTCTGATTTTTTCGTTATCAGAGCATGGATTCCTCGGGATAGGCGCCGATGTTGTGAATACTGATGTCGGGACCCCGGTATTCATCCTCGTCACTGAGCCTGATCCCCACGCTCTTGGCAAGGATGCCGTAGACGAGGAAGCCGTTGAACAGGGCGAAGATGATGGCCGCCAGACTCCCTCCCATCTGGGAGACGAGGGAGACCCCACCCATGCCACCCAAAAATTTCTGGCCGAAGATCCCCGCGGCGATTCCTCCCCACGAACCGATGATCCCGTGGAGTGGCCAGACCCCCAGGACGTCGTCTATCTTCAGTTTTTCCTGCTCGTAGTGGAAGCCGTAGACGAAGATAATTGACGCAATGCCGCCGGTGGCGAAAGCTCCCAAGGGATGCATCAGGTCGCTTCCGGCGCAGACCGCTATCAATCCGGCCAGGGCGCCGTTATGAACGAAACCGGGGTCGTTTTTGCCGGCGATGAGAGCCACGAGAACCCCTCCCACCATGGCCATGAGGGAATTCACCGCTACCAGTCCTGAAATTCCTTCCAGGTGGCCGGCGCTCATGACGTTGAAGCCGAACCACCCCACGGCCAGTATCCAGGAGCCGAGAGAAAGAAACGGGATACTGCTTACCGGAAAGGGAGTGGAGCGTCCCCGGTGATAGCGCCCCTTGCGTGCCCCCAGGATAATCACCGCGGGGAGAGCCAGCCAACCGCCGATGGAGTGTACCACCACCGATCCGGCGTAGTCGTGAAATTCCGCCCCCCCCATGGATTTGAAGAACCCCTGGAGGATAGGGGCATTCTTACCCCAGATGAACGATTCGAAGAGCGGGTAGGTAAGACCGGCAAAGATCGCTCCGGCGAAGACCTGGGGCCAGAACTTGGCTCGTTCGGCAATGCCGCCGGAGATGATGGCGGGGATGCAGGCGGCGAAACAGAGGAGGAAGAAGTAGTGGACCAGGTCATACCCTTGCGTCTTGTCCATAAGTTCACTGGCTGGTTTGAGGAAGGAGATGCCGTAGGCAAGGGGGAAGCCGACGAGGAAATAGACGATGGTTGAGACCGACCAGTCCGTAAGGATCTTCACCAGGGCATTCACCTGGCTTTTCTTTCGCACCGTTCCCACTTCGAGAAAGGCGAACCCGGCGTGCATGGCAAAGACCATTACCGCTCCGAGCATGAGGAACAGGACATCACTGCTGTTTTTCAGTCCGGTCATCGTTGACGCAGCATCCATTAACATACCTCCGTTGGCATGAAGTTAGGGTGTCCGACAGTGGACCCCGCGGCTAGTCAGCAATAATTATGCCAAATTGTAACATGCCGGATTGGCGTCATTATGCCGGTTGGGGATCGGTGAAATCAGGACGTTATGCCTCAAAAAGAGGCAACAGTGCCCAGGGATTACGCTTAAGGAGAGGTCCTGATTTATTTTGCTCTTCTCCGCGACAAGCTGTGATACCGGGCAATTCATGATTGTTTTCGTCGGCCATCAAATACCATACTTTCTATCCTCTTCCGTGACATGTTGAATCAGCCAGCTGCTCAGGAATTCGACAAGCTTGTTATCAGTAGTTGATTTGTCTTGAACTTGTCTTCTTTTGGCAAATATTATTTCTTTTTCAAAGAAGTCATGCTCTGCCATATGCCTGTTTATATTAATGTATTTTATTTCTCGCATATGTTCTTCTTCAAACTTGAAATGGTAATTAGTATAAGATACTAAATCGCCCATTACGGCATCAACTGTGTCTGATGTATTCTTTCCAATACTTATATCAAACAATTTATTGATAATATCAAAGAGCTTTTTGTGCTGGTTGTCAATCTCAGTGTTTCCAACGGAATAGTCGTCAGACCATGTGAATAGTGGCATTATACCCTCCTTAATAGTGGTGGATCCGGGAGCCGAACTTGACTTTTAACATTTCAATCGTTGACCTGTAAATACCTAATGACGGCTTGATCTACGTCATGGGGGGCTTCATTTGCCATTGAGACGTTCCGCCAGACGGGTCAGGCGACGGGTGGACTTCTGATTCTTCACCGCCATCCCCAGGGCCTTGGGTTGGCCGATGATGGTCACGAGCTTCTTGCCGCGAGTCACCGCCGTGTAGATCAGATTCCGCTCCAACAGGGTATAGTGCTGCATGGCCAGCGGTATCACCACCGCCGGGTACTCGGATCCCTGACTTTTGTGGATGCTCGTGGCGTAGGCGAGCTGCACTTCATCCAGTTCGCCGAATTCGTACTCCACCACTCGCCCGTCGTACTCCACCCTGAGCAGAGCCTCTTCGATCTCCACCGTCGTTACCTGGCCGATGTCCCCGTTGAAGACCTCCTTGTCGTAGTTGTTGACCAACTGAATGACCTTGTCGCCGGGAGCGAAGGTGGTGCCGAAACGGGTGACTTTCGGTTCTCCGGTGGGGTTCAGCACCTTCTGCAACTCGGCATTGAGGGAGCGAGCGCCAAGACCACCACGGTTCATGGGGGTCAGCACCTGGACATCCCGCACCGGATGGAGACCGAACCGTTTGGGTATCCGCTCCGTTATCACCTGGAGGAGTTTGGCATAAATTTCCTCGGGGCTCTCCGCGGGGATGAAGTAGAAGTCGGACAGTTCCGTTCCTTCGGCCTTCAGCGGCATTTCTCCCTTGTTGATCCTGTGGGCGTTGACAATGATCCGGGATGTGGCGGCCTGACGGAAAATCTCGGTGAGGCGGACCGTGGGGACAGTCCCGGAGTCGATGATGTCCGCCAGCACGGAGCCGGGTCCCACGGAAGGGAGTTGGTCCACGTCCCCCACGATCAGGAGCGCCGCCTGATCGGGAACAGCGGCCAGCAGCTTGTTCATGAGCACCACGTCCACCATGGAGCTTTCGTCGATGACGAGGAGGTCCGCCTCCAGGGGGTTCTCCCTGTTCCGCTTGAAGCCTCCGTTCTGAGGGTCGAATTCCAATAGCCGATGGATGGTCTTGGCTTCCAGGCCGGTGGTCTCGGTCATCCGCTTTGCGGCCCGCCCTGTGGGGGCAGCCAGGAGGATGTTCAACCGCTTGGCGTAGAGAATATTCAGGATGCTGTTCACCAGGGTGGTCTTGCCGGTGCCGGGGCCGCCGGTGATGACCAGGAGCTTGGAGGCCAAGGCCAGCCGGACCGCCTCTTCCTGGGACGGGGAAAGGGACAGTCCTGTCTGTTCCGCCACCCAGGGGAGAGCCTTGGCCGTGTCGATGGTTCCCCAGGGGGGCTTCCCCTCAATTATGCGCAGGAGTCCCGCCGCCGCGCCCATCTCGGCCCGTTGCAGCGGAGTCAGGAACAGGCAGGGGTTCCCGGCAATATCCTCCTGGACAAGGTTCTCCTCGGCCAGTTCCGCCCGGATAGCCGCTTCGATGATTACATCGGGAATCTCCAGAAGCTCCACCGACTGGGACACCAGCTCCGTCCGGAGTGCGGCGCAATGACCATCGCTGGAAAACTCCTGGAGCACGTGGCGGACCCCGGCCTGCGCCCGGATGAGAGAGTCTCGGGCGATCCCAAGTTTGCCGGCGATCTGGTCGGCGGTCTTGAAGCCGATGCCGTGGATATCCAGGGCCAGACGGTAAGGATTCTCCGTCACCTTGATGATGGCGGCATCTCCATAGGTCTTGTAGATCCGCACCGCTCTGCCGGTGCCGACACCGTGGGACTGGAGAAAGACCATGATCTCCCGAATGACCTTCTGTTCGGCCCATGCCGCAGTGACCTTCTCCGTCCGCTTCTTGCCGATACCGGGGAGAGTCAGGAGCCATTGGGGAGTATCCTCGATGACCGTAAAGACATCCTCCTTGAATGCCGCCACCAGCACCTTTGCAAAGTGGGGGCCGATTCCCTTTACCATGCCGGAGCCCAGATATTTCTCGATCCCCTCCAGAGTCGTGGGGGGGACCACCTTCAACTGGTTGGCCTTGAACTGCAGGCCGTGAGTCCGGTCGTTGGTCCAGACCCCCAGCGCCTCCACGTACTCACCGGGGGTGATGCTGGCGGCGGAACCGATGACGGTGGTCAGCTCATGTCGCCCCGTGACCTTGACCCGCAGCACGCAGAAGCCGGATTCCTGGCTATGGAAGGTTACCCGCTCCACTGCGCCGGAGAGTCGTTCTTGTGGTGTTTCACTGTTCATAGGTAAAACCCATCCCAAGGGGATGTAGTTGATCAGTTGACTAGGTTGCGGAAAGCGAGGCTAATGAGCAAATTAACTCCATACCGCCCATCCCAAGTCAACTAATCAACTACGTCCCCATAGCTTCCACCTCTATTGCCTCAGCAACAGGGATTTCACCGGCTTCACGATGTATGAAGAGTCGGGAAAGCCGGTTATTAAGAGACGTTACATCGAGATTGCCAAGACCGAATTCCTGGGCTAAGACCTGAACCAGTTCGTCGAAGGACGTCAATTCCCGCTCGGTCTCTCCACCTGCGCCAAGCCTGCGGAAGATGCGGCCTCGTAACGTTATTCGTCCGTCATCGGTTGTCAGAGCAGCAACCGGAGCCTGGGTGAAATACGAACTCGGGTGAGTCGATGTGTAATGATTGGCGGGGATGAAATCCTGAGGCCGCACCGGACAGGGGAGCAGGCTGTACAGGGATTTCCATGCTGCCCCAGAAAGTCGTGACAGCATGGTTTCTCCATTGTCAATCACATCAAGGCGGAAACTGTCAGAAGACTGATTTGCAGCCACTCCGGTAACCCACGGCAATGGTTCCCTCAGCGTGCCTCCCCCGAAGCCGACATCGCAAAGGTACGGCTGGTATTCCACGAACACCCGGAGCGCCATATGAGTCAGCGGAGGCGCCGCTGCACCATTGGCCCAGACTCTCCCCAGCAGACGTTCTACGTTGTATCCCAGATATTCAAGCAGTTCAGCAAACAAGGTGTTCAACTCATAGCAGTAACCGCCTCTCCCCTGCTCTACCACTTTTGCAAAAACGTCGTTGGGTTCAAGGCTGATATTCTTTCCTTCAAGAACTGCCAAATTTTCAAAGGGCACTGTTTTCGTTATCGCACCGTGCAGCGTCTGAAGGCGCTCAAGTGGCGAATCGGGGAGTACTTGAACGCCAATCCGTTCAAGTAACAAATCAATGTTCATTGCAATTCCTTCCGATGTTCGCCGGTCTGGCGCACCACGAGTACGGTCTGCGTCGGGGCAATGTTGTAATTTGGAACAAGAATCGGAACCTTCGGCGTCCCGAAGACGGAGGCGAGGAGTTCCGGCGTGAGCTCCATGACCATGCGCCCGCACATGTCAGTTACGCTCCCGCCGACACAATCTTGCAGGGTATCACTTCATCCTCGTCAAAGGAGTAGACGGCGCACATCCGGTGATAACCGTCGGCGATGACGACTTTTCCCTGTCCCTCGTCTCGGACAAGGAGTATGGGGGAGAGATGTTTGCCGTCCTTGATCTTCTGCCGATCTTTTTCCACATGCGAATTGCTTACCCCAAGGAGAGAAAGTCCCGACGCCCTGAAAATATCCTTGGCCTTGAATTGAGCCATGGGGGCGTTTCTCAGCTTATTTACCAGGGTATCAACCTGTTCTTTTCGGTAGAGAAGTTCAAGATAAGATGCCGCCGCCGGATAGTTTTTCTCTTCCGGTTCCGGTAACCACTCTATTTCCTTGCTCATATGCAGCTCCTTTACCCTCAACAACTTACACAACTTACCAGCGTCCCGTCGTACTCACAACTTACCAGCGTCCCGTCGTACTCATACCCTCAACAACTTACAAAACTTACCAGCGTCCCGTCGTACTCCTCATTTTCCGCATGCTGTCCTCCGTCAAGTTCAATGATAATTCTTGGATCGAAGGAGACGAAGTCAACGATGTATGATTCAATTGGTTGCTGTCTGCGAAACTTGACACCTTCAAGCTGGCTGTTTCTCAAGGAGCGCCAGAGAAGGCGTTCGGCATCGGTGCTGTTGTTGCGTAACTCTTTGGCGAACGTTTGAAGACAATGTCGAGGTTTCATTGCCGTTTCCCCCACCCCCCAGCCCCCTCCCGCAAGGGGCGGGGGAGCTAAATGCAATAACCAACCAGACGACACCAGGTTTATTTGATTTTTTTCGTCCGCGATCCTCTTCCGGGTGGAAGAAAGTTTTCTCCAGACACTACAGATTTGCCGGTCCTTGCCTCCAGCGCCTGACGCGCATGTTTGGCAATCGCTCCGCCTTTTGTTGCTGCGTCCTTGTTCTCGGCCATCCCGGTGGCATCGTCCGTTTCGGCAATCTGCCGGGTCGATAACTTCGCAAGTGCGGTAAAAATCAGTTCCGCCTCGCTCATGTGATCGCGCAGGTTGTGGGTCTGCAACCCCTTCAGATCCTTGTGCTCCTTTACGCTTACTCCCGACCATTCCTGATGGATGATGTTCGTGAGAATGGCGAATTCGTCACCTTTCTTGATGTCGTGGTTTGCCCAGTAATCGGTCAGTTTGTTGCGCGTCTCCTGACCGGTCATCCGCTGCTGTATCCACTTTTCACTCCGGCCATGTTTCTGCCAGGTCTCGCGAGCGCGGTCCAGCGACAATCCGGGATCGGACATTTCCTTCATCCGCTCATAGCCGACCTTGGCCAACCAGAGTTTTATCGGCTCAGCCTTGGGACTGGGAACGGATTGTACCAGACGCAGGAGGGTTTCAGCGGTGGCGACGTCGGTGAGACGCTGTCTGCCATCCTCTGCGGCCATTTTCAACTGGTAACTGT
>CAIYUY010000273.1 GCA_903929485.1 uncultured Desulfuromonadales bacterium | reverse complement strand
TGTAGGGGCGGGCCTTGGTCCGCCCGACATTGTTTTTCCTGATTGCTACTCATCTGCGGCTTATGGTTCGACAAGCTCACCATGAACGGAAAATCGGCCTGAAAACCGTTCGTCCTGAGCCTGTCGAAGGATGAACGGTTTTCAGCCGCAGATTAGTAGCAATCAGGTTGTTTTTTGAATTACCCGCCCAGACAACGTGGCGCAGATAATCGGGCGCAGCAAGCCGCGCCCCTACTCGTAACCGCATGGATTTTTTGTGCCTGCCGCAAGATGGAAACGTTGGGGTTCACGATGAGACCGTTCACCCCAACCTACGAATGACTACCGCGAATGTTACGCCGACAACCCTTTTTGTCTTTACCGGTCGCCCCTACTAAAATCAAATCGGCTTGAATTCCTCGTTGAAGCTATTCTGATTCTCTCTCCGTTTGGCCGGCGTGCTGTCAGTGGCGATGGATGCCTTGGTCAGATCATAGGCGTCATTGAGCATCCGGATGAAGCGTCCCTCCAGATCCTTCGTTGTTTCAGCGTTCAGCTTCTTGTCCTCTCCGTATTTAGCCATGACCTGGCGGAATGTGCCCAAATCCTCCTGAAGAATGGTTTCCCTGGGGGTGTTCAAGAAATAGTCGTTAACTTTTTTGACGCGAGCAGGGTCGGCGAGAATCCGGTCCACAAAGGCCAGGTACTCCTGGGCAAAGAGCGGAGCATTGCGCACCAGCATGGCATTATTGCTGTCCATCATGAAGCTGCGCACGTCGGCATTGGCTGATCCGATGATGATGTCATCGCCAAATACCGAAACCTTGCTGTGTAATGAGAGGTTGTGACCCGTGGCAGGGGCCTGGTACTCGTAATAGTCAAACCGGGCCCGCCGTTTCGGATCGCTCTGTTTCTCGTAGAACTCGGTAAACGCCTTGACGGAATGATGGGCCGCCAGGTTTACCGGGCTCAGGTCGGTGGTGGCGATGGAGTTGGTCAGCACCGTCACGGTAACGTTGGAACAGTCCAGGTCACCATTAACCATCCTGCTCAGGGCATGGGTGAGATTGGCTGCCGGGAAGAAATAGGCATTATGGAGGATAATCCGTTTGGGACTGGCCGGGGTCGCCGCGGCACAGACCCCCGGAATAGCCTTGATCCAGCTTTCATTGATATATTTGCCCGCCGAAGCCTCCTCACCGGAGACGGCTCCGTAGGTGCGCACCCGTTTCACCGGCGGCAGATTTTTATCAAAGGGGAGGTTTTCCAGGTAGGCGAGGGTACTTGACTTGTCCAGGGTGAAGTTTGCTTCCGGATGCTCGGTTACCGTGGGGAGATAGTCATTGAGATAGATGGCGGCGTTTTCATCCATGGCGCGACGGTGATGGGCGATTCGTTCATCCAGGTCATGCACCGATCTCTGCTGTTCCCGGCTCACGCACTCTTCAAACCCCGGTTGCTTCCTAAGGGAACTGCAGCTCATCCGCGCATACTCCAGGTTGACGATGAAATCGTTGGGCGCGTGCCGGCGAACCTCGGACAAGGTGGCCACCATGGGGGTAAAGTTCCAGAGATCGTCAAAAGCCCGGACGACCGCTTCCCCCTGAGTCAGCCGCGCATACAGGTCGGTGTCCATGAAGACATACTTGTTCACCAGGGAATTGGAGTGCATGTGGTAGGAGTTCTCCACATTTCTTCCCCCCATCTGGATGGCGCCGCTGTCCGTCAGAATAAGTTTGTGGTGGGTATAGTCGGTAAAATGATCCCAGTCACGGGCCTCATCGGGACCGACACTCCTGTCAACGGGGAGGAGTGACGTGACGGTCTCCTTGAGCGGGTTAAGCTGCTCACCGTAGAGCGCAAACGCGAAGTACAGCTGAGCATTGGCTGCCAGACGTTGGAAGGGAGCGCCGGTGCGTGATTCCCAATAGCTCCGTCCCAGCTTTTTCAGCTGCGCCTTCTGTTCCGGTGAACCGGCGCTGCTGTCGTTCTTCAACTGCCGGGGATCGATTCCTTCTCCCGTTTGGATGGCCAGGGCCACCACGTCGGCCTGCTTGGCGTAGAGTCCGGAAAGAAAAAGTCCCGAGTTGCCGATGGAGAGGTTGGAGATGTTGCGCCCCGCCACCGGCGTGCCGTCGATCTGTTCTTCGGCGAAGAGCTTGTCGATGGCGGCAAACTTTTCATTGCTGCATCCCGTCGCGGCGGCGGCGGTTGCTCCCTTGGAGCACCCCATGGTCATGAAGACGGCATCCTTGACGATGTTGGCCGTGGGACGGTTATAAAGTCGGATTTTCAGGTTGCCTTTCCCCTCATGTTCCATCATGGAGTAGAGGTCAAGGCGCCGGTAGTTGGTTTCGTAATCAACGAGGAGCCGTACCGCAACACCCCGTTGGGCTGCTTCCACCAGCGCCTTGGTCAAAAACGACGAACTCTGATCGTCGGAAAAAATGTAGTAGCTGAGCTCTATGGACTTCTTCGCTTCCCGGATCATCCTGACCTTGTTCAGAAATGCGGCATCGTTATCGGTGAAGATCGTGCCGCCATTCACCCCCAGGGGCCAGGCCGAGGCGTTTTGCCGCAGTACCTCCGGTGTCAGTCCCACTGTCCGGTTGCCGCAGCAGCCGGTGATCAGCGCCGCCAGCGTCATCACTGCAAGTATCTGTCGTTTCATTGTTACCTCCGGTTTTACTGCTCATCTGAAAAAGGGCGGGGCTTTCCCTTAAAGCGCCCAAAGATTGCCGAAACTGCCGGTCGCGTGACGACTCCGGATGGCGTCATTGGGTGCAACCCCATCGGTGCTCCTGCGGATATCATCGGTCACATAGCCGTCCAGATAGTAGCTATGTTCCACGACTCCTTCATCCGTCACGACCGCCGTGCAATCCACGGTAGTTATCTTGGCATCCAGGAGAGCCGGTCGGGAGACGCCGTTGCAACCCAGCCGTTCCGGATTACCCTTGGTGTAGTCCGACAGGTACATGGATTTGTCGTGACGGTTGAAATAGACGGTGACGCTGCGACAGAGTTCGGGCAGACGAACCAGCGGATTGGTCCCTTCAAAACAGTCGGCGTCCACGTCAGGAGAACACATGAAAATTTGATCGAAAAGGCGGGGGAGGGCGCGCCCCGCGGCATAATCGGCGATACGGGGGAGGGTGTTCTGCAGGACGTAGTTTCCCATGGAATGACACAACAGGTGGATATTCTGTTCGCAGCGATTACCGCCGGTGCGCCGACAGATCTCCATGAGAAAATCACGCACCTTGAGTACGCCACGGCCGAAGGCCATCCCTGACGCGGCGGCTTCGCTGCGATCCGATTTGTAGGAGACGTAGGGAATCGCCTTTCCGTCCGAAGGCCAGGAGAAAAGCACGACCTGCAGATGTTGCGCCCCATCACCAACGGGCGAGTTGTTGAGCCGGATCTGCAGAGAGAGAGCCGCGGCCACCGCATCCTGCCAACTGACGTTAAATCCGTGAATATAAATCAGAATGTCCGTGGCCTGGGTGGTTATTCGCTGCAGTGCCTGAAACATGGCCGTGGAGCCCAGCACCGTCGCTCCCTGGGTATCCGCGGATAATTCTTCCCGGTATGCCTCAATCTTTGTAACGGTATCATCCCCTGCCTGTTTAGTCAGATAGTCGGAGAGTGCAATTCCGTTTCCCGTGCCATAGTCACCGGTTGTCTGGAGATAACCGGTGACAATCCCGTCATCGGCTTGAACGGTCACCCTGCCGAAACGGAGATTTTCCAGTCCGTCTTCACTGAAACCGGTGCCGTATCCCGTGGGGTTCCAGCGATCATCCCCCAGGTGGTTTCTATTTGTTGCATAAAACAGCTCATGGCTTGTCATGTTCTGCTCCTTTTCGGCATTCGGGAATGGCCGGCCCCGGCAGGGTTTCGCCAAAAAAAGACCACTTCCTCACCTGTTGGACAATGGAAAAAGTATAGGATTCACCCCTGGCCTTCAGGTAGTTGCGTGGCTGCAGCTGAAAATCGCTGTTTATCGGTTGGCAGAGAATCGCCAGCGACAGGGCGCCCTCCCGGGCATCCACCCACCGTGAGTACGTGGCGACCTTGCCACAGGTCAGGTCGGTAACTATGGAAGGATTATCTCCCGGTAACCGGTCCTCTCCGGGGGCGCCGCGAAAAATCAATCCATCGGGTTGTTCATCGAAGCTGATCCTGGTGAAGGGACTGCACTCGGTGAGGAGAATTGCCGGTCCGGCCTTGGCGGCCCCCACCAATGGGTCGCTTTTGGTCCAATAGAGAATGAAGTGTCGCTCGTTGCCGGAAGAGTCCAGCGCGGTTAGCTCACCCTGATAAAGCAGGTTGGTACAGCCCGCGGTAAGCCAGAGCGTCAGCGCAGTGAGTAATAGTCCGATGCGTCGCATGGTTCCTCCATGATCAAGATGTCATCATATCAACGAGCTTGTCCCCCACCACGGCGCTGTTCCAGTAGGCGGTATGGGCCATGAGCCAGCTCTTGCCGGTATCGGTCACGATGTCGCGAATCACCCACCTCTGGCGAGGGTCACCTGACAGAAAGTTCTCGGCGATCTTGTAGCCGGAGAGCTGTTGACCGAAAAGAGTACCGGAGACCACCGGATCATTGGGGTCCCACACGTTGAGCCAGCGGAACCACTTGTCACCGGCGCTAAAATCGCTGATGGCGTTGCGCCCGCTTCTCTTGAACAGCTCCAGACCGATGGGTGAGCCGATGGTGATCAAACCCTGTACCGGCCAGCTCTTGCGGGATGAAGGATCAAAGTAGGCGCCGTCGGCTATGAGCTCATTGAGCAGATCAAAGGCGTAGATGGAGCCGAGGCTGTGCGCCAGGATATAGCAGGGGTTCCCGGCATTGAAAATATCCAGGATGGCCTGGCGCAACCCTTGGCGGATCAGTTGCGCGGTGGAGCCATTCTCCAGGGAGATAACTACATCCTGAACCATCTCCATCACGGGTGCGGTGATGATCTCCCCCACCGGGATGGTGGCGATGAGCTCCAGCAGATCATGATGCTTTTTTTGAGCCTCCACGTTGATCTGTTCATACCGGTAGAGTTGGCAGAGATAGGGGAGAGGGATGTTGCCGATGCGACTCCTGATCAGTTCCTCCACGAGCCGGTCCTGATTCAGGTCGTCCGGACCAGCCTGAACACCATGGACAACCAGAACGGTACGGGGTTTGCTTGGATCGACGGGCATGACTACCTCCTGTACTTATTTTTTTGCGGCCTTGGCGCCAAGGTAGGCGCCGTTACTGATCCCCATCAGTGCGACGAGACCGTTTTTGATATCAGGCAGTTCCGGTGTTTCGGAAAAAGATCCGACCAGCTGAATCGCAAAAGTGCTCAGGGAAATAATGGTCCAAATGAACATCTGTGTCCGCGGAAGATCCAGGCTTGCCTGAATCTTTCCGTCTTTCACTTCAAAAAAAAGATCCTGAATGAAATTCGCCGGGGTTGCCCTGCGGGCGTCAGCGGCTGTGGCCGCTGTCAACGCTGTTATCGCCGCCGCCGCATCCGCCGGAGTTGTTGCGGCTGCTATCGCCGCCGTAGCTGCTTCCTGTGTCGGTGGCGTCTTGCTGGAATTGATAGCCATGGACGCCACGGAGGTGGCGAAGTTAACTCCCATGAGCAGATAGAGATTTTCCTTGATGTCCGGAAATTTTCCCGTGACGGCGTAGATAGACCAATAGCCCATGATGATGGCGATTGTCCAGAGGTACATCTGCACCCGAGACAGGCTGTACGATTCGTCCTCGCATGAGATAAGCAGGTCCATGAAATGAATTGTGCGTTGCGACTTTTCGCGCCTTGCGCGTTGTCTCGCCACCTCAACAAGGGTTTTCTGGAAAAACAGGATGAGCATGAGCGGGATAACCGCGCCAATTACCGCCTTGGTATTCATGAAAGCTCCTTTCACGACAGTGATGATTGCAGATTGGAATCAGTTGAAATCAATCAGAGGTGGTTTATATACCATATTGGTGATGAAAGTGCAATTAATAGAATCTTACGTGATCCGTTGCGTTACTCAAGAAATGGTCGCCGGTTGCGGGAATAGTCGCTGATCCGGCGCCACTATGAATTTGCCGGACCAGCGGATCGTAAAAAAAAATAGTACAGTTTTTTTCGGCGCCGCCGATAAGAAGATAAACGTGAATTTCAGGCGCCGCATCCCACCGAAACGGAGCTCTTGCCATGGTAACTATCTCGGTAAATAGCAATAACAATGCTAATGAATACCTTCCCTTTGCCATTCATGTCATTACCGGACTTACCACCGTGGTCTGTCTTGCCTGTTGCGCCGTCTCGGCCTGCTCGTTGCAGGAGATGGAGCTCTGGCTAGTGGGGGCGCTGGTGGCGTTCTCCCTGAACCGGTTCGGCAGCGGCGTCATCGGCAGGATGATCACCATCTAGACGTTCACCGGAAACAATCCGTATCCATTGAATGCACCTTTTTAGTTGCAGGGTCTCCCCCCCCCGACCTTGCCGTTCTCCCTGTTTTACCCCTCTTCTCCCCATGGCCGCTTAAGAATTTCCGCACCCCATGAAGCCGACCTTGTTCTCCACGCTCATAACTTATGTTTCCCGAGAGGAATGTCACGTGCTCTTACCACCGTTCCCCTCCATGCAATCAGGTAATAACGAAATCCGACAGCGGCAGATGGAATCCAACCGTCGTGAGTACGGTCTCCGGTATGACCTGCTGAACTTTGCAACTCCTGACGTTCTCGCGGCGGCTGACGAAGAGCGGAGTGAACTGCTCCGCCGGCTTGATTCCCGGGCAGTGGCGGGATACGCCGGAACCAAGCTGGATTGCAACGGACTTTCCCCCGGTTGCCGCTGTTGCGGCGACGGTGGGTGGTCCTGCCTGTTCATTAACGGCCGTTGCAACGGTCGCTGCTTCTACTGTCCTACACCCCAGGATGATGACGGGCCGCCGGTCACCAATGGCCTCTTCTTTACCTCGCCGGAGGAGTACGCAGCCTATGTGGCCGCCTTGGGGTTCAGTGGTGTCAGCATCAGCGGCGGTGAACCGTTATTGACACCGGATCTGACCCTGGGCTATCTCACCGCCGTTCGCAAACGGTGCGGAGATGATCTTCACCTCTGGCTTTACACCAACGGCACCATGCTGACTCCCGATCTTTGCCGCCGACTGCGGGACGCCGGATTGAACGAAATTCGCCTGGATCTGGGGGCCGTCCGCTATAATCTTAAAAAATTGCGTCTGGCGGTGGGGTGTATTCCCACGGTTTCCGTGGAAATACCGGCGGTGCCGGAGGATGAACAACTGCTCAGGGCGAAGATGGTTGAAATGGCTGAAGAAGGGGTCAACCACCTGAATCTGCACCAGATGCGCCTGACACCTCACAACTTCGGACCATTGACGGAGCGGGGGTACACGTTTCTTCATGGCGACAAGGTTACGGTGCTGGAGTCGGAACTCTCCGCCTTGAGGCTGGTTCTTTTCGGCCTGGAGGAGAGGATTCCCCTGCCGGTGAACTACTGTTCCTTTATCTATAAACGGTGCTTTCAGCATGCCGCGGCCCGGCGTCGCGCGGCCCTGAATATCCGCCGTGCCGGGGAGGTGGTGACGGAATCGGGCTATCTGAGGACCTGCTCCGGAACCGGGGTTCGTTACTGGGAGGCCGCTCTCCTGCAAAATCCCAGTTATCGCCATCCTTTCGAAAAAATCGTGCTGGAGACCGGACGTTCCTTGTATCTGGAGCGCCGGCCGGTAACAGCGGAGCTGGAATTGTCTGTTGCGGAGCTGACCGCCTTGGAGGCGGGGCAGCCGCCGGAGCGGGTCGTCTGTTTTGAAAAGATCAGGGAGTGACCTGCAATTTCAGGTGAGTAAGGAGCTGCTGCTTCTCTTTGCTTGCGCAGTATAATTTGTTTTACTTTATATTGGCCCGGATTTGATGTAGAGTGCTTATTGTGCTGTTGGGGCGCGGATCGTCTGGTGAGTTGGACCGGCCTGGGACTGAGTATCTCTTATGAAATACTGAAAAAGCATCACGGCGCTCTTCCGGTTGACAGCGAGCCGAACAAAGGGAGCACCTTCACGGTCGTCCTTCCCCGAAAAGGGAGATGGTAGCGATTGCAAACAAGGAGACAGAGATGAAAATGCGAATGTCATTGCTGTGTGGCGGACTCTTTGCTCTTTTGCAGCTCCTTGCCGGGGGAGCCCTGGCGTACAACGTCGGAGGAACGATTCTGAACGGCACGACCAACGGCGCGGCCAACATCTATGTCGTCCTGCTGAATCAGGGGTCGCTTCAATCAGCCGGGTATGGAACCACCATCGCGAGCATACCTAGTGGAACAGCCACGGGATTTACTATCCGTGGTGTCCCCGGCGGGCAGTACAAGCTCTTCTCCTTCATGGATCTGAACAGCACCGGTTCGCTCCATACCAATGACCCGTTCGTCTCAAGCAGTTCCTTTGTGGTGAGCGGCGCGGATGTGAGCATCGGCCGGATCACCTTGCAAACTGCCGCGCCACCTCACCCCCCCGCGGCGCCCGCCACTCTCCATCTGGTTGCCGCCAGTGATGCCGCGCTCCTCATCTGGGACCCGCCGCGGTATGCTTATGGCGGCTACGGTCTCAACGCCGAGCTTGCCGATTCATACACCATCCATTGGGGGAAGAGTCCCGATCCCGGCCCCGGTTCGGAACTGGGGAGCAAGGTCGTCCCCGCCTTTGGCGGCAATTATCATGTCGTCATTGCCGGGCTCACTCCCGGTGATCAGCTTTATTTCAGAGTGCAGGCCCACAATCAGGGGGGGGATGCCTTCAGCAGTTCCGCCGGTCCGTTCACCATTGCCCCACAGACAGGGGGGGCAACCGTCAGCGGTCGCGTTTATACGGGGGGAATTCCCAACGGCAGTGGAAAACCGCTCTATATCGCTCTTCAGGGGGAGAGTCATAACTATTTTGTCGGCCATGTCACGACTACCGTCACCGATCCGCAGCAGTGGAGCATTACCGGCGTCCCTCCCGGGAATTACGCGGTGTATGCTCCCTTGGATCTTAATAACGACGGTCTCCTCTCGGGGTACATAGCCAGTCAGGGTATGGGGGGGGATGCGGCAGCGCCACACGTCATAGTCATGGGGGGGGCGACCGCCGTGGCCCCGGATATCACCTTGAGGCAGGCCGATGGTCAGGCCACTGTCACCACGCAAAACGGCCAGAACAGCCGGTATCAGGTGGGAATGCGGGTGGTGAGCGGCGTCAAACGGCCCATCAGCGCCACCATTACCGGCGGACCCAACATCACACCGCCGCTGGATATGGGGCTGAGAGTTGCCGACGGAAGCAACTCCACCTTCGGCGCGTATGCTCTCCAGGCAAATCCCGGCATCAAGCCCGCCATAGGAGATACCTACACCGTTAGCGTCACGTATTCCGATGGCGCCACGGAGATCCTCTCTTCAAAAGTTACCAACGTGGTGACCGCCATGGCTCCCCCCATCTTCCCCCAGGGGAACACCACGGCTATCAGCACCGGCACACCGCTGGCCTGGCGGAGTTCCGGGATGCCGGGAGAGTATGAGTTTTCCTTCCGGATTCAGGACCAGAGCAACAACCTGATCTGGAGCGGTTGGAACTCAAATTTCACTCTGCCGGCAACTCGGCTCTTCACTTCATACAACAGCGACGGCTCGGCAAGTCAGTCACAGCTCTCCGCCGGCGTCACCTATTATCTCACCGTCAGTATCAATGACTCTTTCGGTAATCAGGGCGAGAGCCAAGTCAACTTCACCCCGCAAAACGGCGGACCAAGTATCACCGGCTTTACCACCCCTTCAGGCTGCGCGACGCTTCCCTCCCCGGCATGCCTTGCCGGTGTCGCCGTCAACATAGCCGGGAGCGGCTTTACCGGCGCTTCATCCGTCATGTTCGGCGGGGTTAGTCAGCCGACGTTCACCGTGCAAAATGACAATCTGATCACCGCCACGGTTCCCGGCGGCGCACCGGTGGGGCCACTCACGGTGACGGTAGCCGGCGTGACCACCGCCGGTTCCGCCTCCTTCCCCGCGGCCGTGACATTCACCACGGGGGCGCAAACCTTCGGCGCAGCGCTCTTGAGCAATGTCACCATAGCCGTGACGGAGAGCAGTCCCAACAACTTTTGTATCACCGGCAGCAGCGGAACCTGCACCCTTACGGTTCCTTCCGGAGTCCCCTATTCCCTTCAGCTTCACGACAACAGCGGACTCCGTCGTGACACCTTTTCTCACCGGATGGTGCAAACCTACAACTCTATCGGGTCGTTAAATTTTACTCTCTTCGCCGATCCGGAGCTTCCTTTCAGCGTGGCGAACAAAGGGATCATGTACAACCGGGTGAGGGATTGGGACACGAACGCCGCAATGCCTGGGGTCATCGTTACTGCCACCAGCTTTCTGCACCCCGATACTCCGTACATTGTCTACTACTCCGACCCCGCCAATACAAGCAACCCTCCGGTGACCGGCAACGGTTCCACAACTGCGTCCGACGGCAAGTTTTACATCCCGAACTTGGATGAGGGGGATATCATCACCGTCAAGGGGAGCCTTGCAGGGTATTTCATAGGATCGAACAGCTATCAGACGCACACCGGCGGCGTCAGTTCCGGGAGGCTCCCTGCCACACCGCTCCCCATCGTCACCGCCACCCCCTCGGGCGGGAACCTTGCTCCCGGCCAGACGGTGCTGCCGGCGGTGAGCAGTCCCATTGCCGGCGACAGTTATGTCATCTACTACACCCTGGATGGAAGCGACCCCACCACCTCCGGTTCCCGCATGATCTACGGCGCTCCCCTTGTGTTGGGAACCGCTCCCGTGGTTTTGAAATTCTATGCACTCAACAGCACTCATAACGTCGCCGGCGCCGTTATGAGTGCGTTTTACAATTTCTCCTTCAGCGGTTCCGTAACCACGGTCGGTTCCTCTCCCCTTTTCGGAGCCACCATCCAGGTGGATGGCTTACCATCATGCGTCACCCAGGCGGCGGTTGACGGCAGCTTCACCCTCGGCTGCATCCCCTATGATGCGGATTTCATCCTGAAGATATCCGACCCGGGTTATCTTTCCACCTATTCACAGAGTATCCGTATGACCTCCTCCCTGAGCGGGGCAGCTTACAGGCTTCTCACCCTGGCGGAACTCCCTTGTGGGGGAAGCACGCCCGGCAAAGGGACGATTATTGCCCAGGTCAGCGACACGGCACTGATTCCCGTGGCCGGGGTGGTCGTCACCGCGGGAAGTTACCCGGTGTACTATTTTGACGGAGTGGGGAGCTGTGGCGGCGCCGCCACCGGCGCCGGCGGTCTCGTGGTCATTACCAACGTGAACGATAATGACCCCGTTACCCTGAATGCCGTCAAGAGCGGTTGGAATTTTTACCCGTCACTGTTTCAGGGACGGGGGGACGCCGTCAGCCAGGGGGCGATCATGGGGGTGGCGACAAACCGGACCCTCACCGTCACCACCGGTGGGAGCGGCAGCGGCACCGTCAATAGCACGGTTCCCTCCAGCGGTCTCATTCTCTGCTCCTGGCCGCGTCAGTCGGGTGACAACTGCATGACCACACTGACTTACGGAACAGCCGTGACCCTGGTCGCCGCACCAGGCTCCTCGTCACTGGCTACCTGGAGCGGATGCGACTCCGTGGATGCCGACTTCTGCAGCGTAACCCTGACCAGCGATCGAACCGTATCCGCCTCCTTCGACCTTAAACCGCCGGTGCGGATCGGCGCGGTTTACTACGGTTCCCTGGCTGATGCGTATCTGCATGCGGGGAGCGGAGCGATCATGGAGGCTCAGGCCGTGACCTTCCTCGGCGACCTGCTCATGAATCGCGGGATAACCGTCAGGGTGAGGGGAGGGTTCTCTTCGGAGTACTCGACGCAACCGGGCTACACCCTGCTCCAGGGGAAACTGATTATCGGGAGCGGGATGGTGACGGTGGAGCGGTTGACCGTGAAGTAGGGGAGGACAATTAAGGAGGTACAAGAGCTCCGGAACCGACCGTTCCGGAGCTCTTGTTATTTTTGCAGCGGCGATGATGGCCGTTGTTACAGCAGATGTTCGATCTTTTCCCGCTCTTCCACCAGATAGAATTCCAGGGTCTTTCTCAGCGCATCATCGATGGTGGTCACCGGTTCCCATCCCAGACATTTTTTGGCGTTTTCCACGGAAGGGACCCGGGTGAGCATATCCTGATATCCCTTGCCGTAGAACTCACCGGAAGAGACCTCCACGATCCGGCAGTTCTCCGCCTTTTCGCGATAGGCGGGGAATTCCATGACCAGGGCGCGCAGCTTTTCGGCCAGTTCCCTGACGGAAAGGTCGTTGGCGGGGTTGCCGATATTGAAGATCTTGCCGCTGGCGCAGCCGTTTTCATCGGCGATGATTTTCATGAGGCAGTCGATGCCATCTTCCACAAAGGTGAAGGACCGCCGCTGGGCGCCGCCGTCCACCAGTTGAATCGGCTCTCCCGCCAGGATGTTGTAGAGAAACTGGGTAAGAACCCGGGAACTCCCTTCCTTGGCGGTGCTGATGCTGTCCAGCTTGGGTCCGATCCAGTTGAAGGGACGGAACAGGGTGTAGCGGAGCCCTTCATGCTCGCCGTAGGCGTAGATGACCCGGTCCAGCATCTGCTTGGCGCAGGAGTAGATCCACCGCTCCTTGTTGATGGGGCCCAGCATGAGCGGAGAGGACTCCTCGTCGAATTCCCGGTCCGGGCTCATGCCGTAGACCTCTGAGGTGGAGGGGAAGACCACCCGTTTCTTGTACTTGACGCAGAGGCGGACGATCTTCAGGTTCTCCTCGAAATCCAGCTCGAAGACCCGCAACGGGTCCTTCACGTAGGTCACCGGGGTGGCGATGGCCACCAGGGGGAGGACCACGTCGCACTTCTTGATGTTGTACTCGATCCACTCCTTGTTGATGGTGATGTCCCCTTCAAGAAAATGGAAACGGGGATCGCCCAGGGAGCGCTCCAGCTTGTCGCAGGCCATGTCCAGGCCGTAGACCTCCCAGTCAGTTGTGGTCAGGATGCGGTGGGTCAACGCATTGCCGATGAAACCGTTGACGCCGAGAATAAGTACTTTCATGATAACTCCTTACAAATTAAAGTAATAGGGTGGGAAAAGGACAACCCCTTTTTCCATGACCGTTGTAATAAACGCTGTTTTTACATCCTTCCATTTCTCGATTTCAAGCGGCGTATAGACCAACAGGTCAACCGCCTCCTTGGAACCTCGCAGACATTTTTTCAGATCCCGGACGCGCTGATAGCGGGGGAGGTCACTCTCGGTTATGACAAGCAAATCGATATCACTGTCGGCATTCGGCTGACCATAAGCATGTGAGCCGAACAAAATGACCTTTTCCGGATGACTGCTCGTTACGATCTTATGGACAATGGTATCAATCTGCGACCTGGTAGCCATCAGCATAACCTTTTGGACATGGTTTACCTGTTGAGAAAACGTGCATCCTTCACTTTGGAAAATTCATCTGCACACATCTCCTGTTCACCCTCCATTTGCAATGACCGGATCTCCAGCAAGCCGTCGCCGGTACCCACCAGCAGCGGCTTCGTGGAGATGATCCTCCCCGGTTCTCCTTTTCCCTCCACCGGCCAGGCGGACCAGATGACGACCCTCTTGCCGTCAAGATGGGTGAAGGCGCCGGGATAGGGATGGGTAACTCCCCGGATGAGGTTGTAGATTTGTACCGCCGGCATGGTCCAGTGGATGAGCCCGTCGCCGGGCTTGCGGCCGCCGCAGTAGTTGCCGGCGGTCAAATCCATGGGGATGCGGGGTGCTGTCCCGGCGGCCAGAAGCGGCCAGGCCCTGCCGATCACCGTCACCGCCGCTGCCGTCACCTTCCCGAAGAGGTCAAGGGCCGTGTCGGTGAAGGCGATGGTCACCTTCTCCTGGTCAACGATATCCCCGGCGTCGGGCTTTTCCACCATGTAGTGGAGCGTGGCGCCGGTTTCGCTCTCGCCGTTGATGATCGCCCAGTTCACCGGGACTCTTCCCCGGTACCGGGGGAGGTACGAACCGTGGAGATTGAGAGCGCCGTACCGGGGGATCTCCAGCACCTGAGTTTTTATCATGTTCCGGTAATAAAAGGAAAAGATAAAATCGGGAGCGATCTCCCGGAGAAGGGTCACGTTTTCCGGCTCGTTGATGTCGCTGGTCCGCCAGGGGATGCCGTGAGCATCGGCCAGTTCCCGCACCGACTGGAACCAGATCTGCTCCGTGGGAGAGTCTTCGTGGGTGAAGATCAGGCTGATATGAGCTCCCTGGCGAAGAAGTTCCTCAATACAGCGGTAGCCTACATTATGATAGGCGCAGACGACAAGTGATGACATGGGAACCTTTTCTCACAGGGATAGACTAAAACCTTTTCACCGCAAAGGCGCAAAGGACGCAAAGTAACCGCAAAGGAAAAACCCTTTTAGTCTCTTGCAACTTCGGTCTTTATAATCTATGAGCAAACTTGAAAATTAAAAACCGTTTCATGCGAATAACTGCGGATAAAATCTGATGAAAATCTTATTTGAGCTTATGGTTTGATCCGCGTTCATCAGCGTTTATCCGCGTCCTATTTGGCTTTTGGCTTGTCCGGCTTGGGATAAACCGGGACTAAACCTGATCCTGTCGTTATTCCCTGTTTTCTTCGCGTACTTTGCGTCTTTGCGGTTCAAAGGTTATGAGGTTGACTTTGCTTGGTTTTGTTCGTGAATCTTACGGACCACGTACCGGGGGCGCCGGCGAACTTCCTGATAGATCCGCCCCACATACTCACCCATGATGCCGATGCCGAACATGATGGCCCCCACGAAGAAAAAGAGAATGGCGAAGAGGGTAAAGACCCCTTCCACCTCGGCCCCCACCAGGAACCGTCGAACCAGGAGGAACAGGGAGAAGCCGACGGCAAAGAGGGACATGAGAACCCCCAGAAGGGCGAAGAGCTGGAGCGGCACCACGGAGAAGCCGGTCATCAGGTCAAAATTGAGACGGACAAGTTTATAGACGGAGTACTTGCTCTCCCCTTCGACCCGCTCGGCGTGGGCAACCTCTACCTCGCTGGGGTTGGCGGCAAAGGTCTGCCCCAGGGCAGGGATGAAGGTGGTGGCCTCTCGGCAGCGGTTGATATTGTCCACCACGTTCCGGCGGTAGCCACGGAGCATGCAACCGTAGTCGGTCATCTTCATCCCGGTCATCTTCCGGGTCATGATGTTGACCATGAGAGAAGCTGAGCGGCGGAAAATGGTGTCCTGCCGCTTCCGGCGGACGCTCCCCACGGCGTCATGCCCCTTCTCCATCTCCGCCACCAGCTTGGGGATCTCCTCCGGCGGGTTCTGCAGGTCGGCGTCCAGGGTGATGACATACTCTCCCCGGCTCACCTCGAAGGCCGCCAGGATCGCCATATGCTGGCCGAAGTTGCCGTTGAACTCGATGACCCTGACCTCCGGATGATCTGAGGCAAATCCCTTGAGGATCTCCAGGGAACGGTCCCGGCTCCCGTCATCGGTGAAGATGATCTCGAAGGATTTTCCCATCTCCTCCATGACCGGGTAGAGCCGGTCAAAGAGCTGCGGGAGATTTCCCTGTTCATTGTAGACCGGGATGACGATGGTAATTAAAGGTGTTTCGGGCATGGTCGTATTTTCCTTGCGTCTTGCGTCTTGCGCCTAGCGCCTGTTTTTCATGATCACGTCTTTCACCGCCGCCACCACATGGGTGACATCCTCGTCCGTCATCTTGGGGAAGAGCGGCAGGGAGAGTATCCGGTCCGAGGCGTAATCGGCGTTGGGGAGAGCCCCCGGCGGGAGCGGCAGATGCTCGCGATACCAGGCGTGGTGATGGATTGCTTTGTAGTGAAGACCGGAGCCGATGTTGCGCCCTTTAAGTTCCTCCATGAATTGATCGCGGTTAATGGTCAGCTTCTCGATCCGGATCAGCGGGGTATAAAGGTGCCAGGCGTGACGCTGCTCGTAGGGTGCAAGCTTCGGCAGGGCCAGTTCCGCCAAGTCGGCAAACTCCCGGTTGTAGCAGTCGGCTATCTGGGTGCGGCGGCGGATGAAGCCGTCCAGCTTGGGCAACTGGTGGATTCCCAGGGCCGCCTGAATATCCATCATGTTGTACTTGAAACCGGGGAGGATGATGTCGTAGCCGGGGGTGCCGGCGGCGGCGAACCGCTTCCATGCCTCCCGGTTCATCCCGTGAAACTTGAGGAGACTGATCTGTTCGGCCAGCTCTTCGTCCGGGGTGCAGAGCATCCCCCCTTCGCCGGTGGTCATGTTCTTGTTGGGGTGAAAGGAGAAGATGGAGACAGAGGCAAGGGAGCCGATTCTTTTCCCCTTGTATTCGGTTCCCACGGCGTGGGCTGCGTCCTCGATGACGGTGAGGTTGAACTCCCGGGCCAGCTGGAAAATGGGGTCCAGGTCGCACGGCTGGCCGGCGAAGTGGACCGGCACGATGGCCCTGGTTCGCGAAGTTATCTTTTCCCGGATCTTGGTGACGTCAATATTGAGGGTGCCGGGCTCGATGTCCACCAGAACCGGTGTCGCCCCGGCCAGCACGATTGTGCTCACCGTGGAGGCGAAGGTCATGGGGGTGGTGATCACCTCGTCACCAGCCCCGATCTTCAGGGCGAGCATGATGAGATGCTGGCCGGCTGTGGCCGAACTGAGAGGTACCGCGAAGTCCGCCCCCACGTAGGCTTTGAACTCCTCCTCGAAGCGCTTCACCTTGGGCCCGGTGGTGATCCAGCCGGATTTCAGTGAGTCCACGACCTCGTTGATCTCGTCATCTTCGATAGTTGGAGCGGAAAAAGGGAGAAACTGGTCGCGCACGGCGTACCTCCGACAATGAACTTTAGAATGTGCTTTTATCTCACAAACAGGCGGATGCTGCAAAGGGTTTCGGCATTATCACCCCCCATCATCGGTTGCGGACGAGGAGCTGCTTGCCGTTTTCCCCAAGGATAGTAACCGGGTTTCGCACCTTGGATTTCAGTTCCGGCAGTTTTTTCTTGTTGATTACCAGATATACCGGTTTGGCCGAGTCCCAGAGAACGGCAAGTCCGGGGTACTCCAAAAACCACCCGTTCTGATCACCCAGTCGGCTGCCGAACTCCAACTCACCTACTCCCCCCAGGAGCACCACCCTCCGTTTTGCATAAAAGGAGAGCCCCTGAAGAACCCCTTCACTCACCACCACGGCATCGGGCGGCGCCCTACGGAGCAGCAGTTCCCCGAAACTTTTGAGTTGCTTGTGCTCTGCCACCTTTTCCAGAACCAGTGGCGGCCCGGCCAGCATCATCAGCAACGCGATTCCGGTGACTCCGGTCACCAGGATAACGGGATCTTTCCGGCGGTCCGCCAGGAGAGCGATCACCCCCTGAAGAAAAAAGAGAGCGCCCATGAACGCCCCGGCAATGGTGGTGAGTATCTGGTCGGGCACAAATGAGGGGGCTGTGACGCCGGCGATCCCGACGATCATCATCACTCCCGCCATGATCCGGACGGAGAGCCGGCAGTGGTGTCTCTCCCCATCCAGGATTCTGATGATCATATCCCCCATCAGCAGTGCCGCCGCCGGATAGACGGGGAGGATATAGGGAATCAGCTTGGAGTTGGACTTGGAGAAGAAGAGAAAGATCAGGATGAACCAGATCGCAAGATACAGTCGTGACTCGCCGCCGGATTCTCGACGTTTTTTCCAGACCCCTCGCAAGGATGCCGGGATCAGGAGCGACCAGGGGAGCATCCCCACCAGCAGGATCGGGATGAAAAACCAGAACGGCTGGTACCGACCGTGAACCTTGGTGAGGAATCGCTCAAAATGTTCGTGAATGAAGAAGAAGCGGGCGAATTCGGGATTTTTGAGCGACACCAGGATAAACCAAGGAGCTCCCACCAGCAGGAAGAGGAGGAGGCCGGTGGGGAGGCGCATCTCACGCAGCAGCCGCCAGCGTCGGGTCAGGAGGAGATGGAAGAAGATCACACCGCCGGGGAGAACCATGCCGATGAGTCCCTTGGCCAGCACCGCCAGGGCGGCGAAGAGGTAGAACAGATGATAATACGTTCCCGACCGTGGTTCCCCTTCGCGGCCGGCCAGAATAAAACAGCCAAGAGCCGTCGTGAGGCAGAAGGTGAGGGGGATGTCGGTGAGGATCATTCGGTTCTGGATCATGAAGCCGGCTGAACTCCCCAGAATCAGCGCCGCCGCCATCCCCTGTCGTCGGCCGAAAAGAGTTCGCCCCAGATGGTAGATGAAGAGAATGGTGAGGATGCCGCAGAGGGCGGAGGGGAGTCGGGCCGCGAACTCGTTTTGGCCGAAGAGCTTCATGGAGAGGGCGTTCAGCCAGTAGATGAGGGGGGGCTTCTCGAAGTACTTGACGTAATTAAGGTAGGGGGTGATGAAATCCCCGGACTCCAGCATCTCCCGGGGGATCTCGGCATAGCGCCCCTCATCGGGTTCCAGGAAGGGGATTCGCCCCAGGAACTGGAGATAAACGGTTCCGAACAGGAGCGTCAGAAAGGTCAGATCCGTTTGCCGCGAGGCGTCCCGGGCAAAGAGAAATCCGGTTATCTTTTGTATGAATTTTTGCATTTTATAAACCTTAAACCAAAATCGTATCTCGCGGAGGACGCGGAGCAAGAGGAGTGCGAGAAGCTGTTTTTGATGCAGTCGCAAAAAGTCCGTTCAGAGTCTTTGCGAGGAACGAAGTGACGAAGCAATCTGTTTTTATTTCAGCATGTTGCCAGTTTCTAGATTGCTTCGCTTCGCTCGCAATGACAGAATTTGCGAGTGCATCTGTTTT
>CAIYUY010000272.1 GCA_903929485.1 uncultured Desulfuromonadales bacterium | reverse complement strand
CTGATTGCTACTCATCTGCGGTTTATGGTTCGACAAGCTCACCATGAACGGAAAATCGGCCAGTTGCAGAGCTGAAAACCGTTCGTCCTGAGCCTGTCGAAGGATGAACGGTTTTCAGCCGCAGATTAGTAGCAATCAGGATGAACTTTGACGGTATCGATGCCGAAGCCTATCTTTCGCTTCGCTCGCAATGACAGAATTTGCGAGTGCATCAGTTGTAGTAAGGGGGATATTTTCGAGTTCTACAAACAGCAGAAACTGAAAAGCGAGCCGGCCGACTTGCAACAGTACGGAGCCGCCAAGGCTCTTGAAACCGGTATCACCGAAGAAAATATCAGTGAAGAGGAACGTATTGAAATTTCACATCTGGTAGGGGCGAAGCAAGGTTCATCTGCCTGCGGCAATCTCATGCCGCTGATCCGCAACATCGAAGGGCTGCACGACTGCCTGGCCCAAACTATCATCAAGGAAAATTGTCCCCTAGGGGCGGCGGAGATCATGTTCCTCCGGAAGTCCCTCGGCTGGTCGGGGACGGATTTCGCCCGGCATATGCACTGTGACAAGTCTCAGGTGTCGAAGTGGGAGCGCGGGGCGGTGGAGATGTCGAAACCTTACGACCTGCTCCTGCGGGAGAAGGTCGTATCAGGGAAGAAGATCATGGATTATCACAGCGAGGCGCTGATCTGGAGAAAAAATATCAAGCCTCGCCCCCTCCGGTTTCGGATGCAGACCCATCTCTGGCAAGAAGCCGCCTGAACTTTCCAACCATTTCCCCCAAGCGCTGGACGATGAGGGTGAGGGGAAGCAGTGAAAACAGAAAGGCCGGCCATCTTTCGCGGATAGTCGGCCTTCCGTTGTTTGTCGTAAATAGCGAATTGAAATATAAACCGTGACAATCGGATATATGATAGAATTGAACATCGGTCGGTTTATTTGCCCATCAAAAACAGGATGATTTCTGTGACAGGAATACTTCTAATGAGTGTAGAATCGACAAACCTCCAGCCGATCCCTTCTCTCGATCAGACAAACCGCCTCCCCTACGCCAAACGGCTTATTGCCGTCCTGGGCGCCGTCACCCATGTCATCACCCGTAAACTGGGACGCCGGGAGTTGCTCCGGGAGGTCTGCCGGATACTGGTGGAAGCTGGTGGATTCCGGATGGCCTGGTTCGGTGTCCCCGATGTGGGTGGGTGGGTCGTTCCCGAGGCGACCTTCGGCGATACCCTGGGGTATCTCGCCGGGATCAGGGTTTCCGTTCATGATGTTCCCCAGGGACGGGGTCCCATCGGGACCGCCCTGCGGGAAAACCGGTCAACCATCTTCAACAACATCCAGGCCAATCAGGCCATGCGCCCCTGGCATCTTTCGGCGGCGCGCAACGGATTCAACTCCTGCGCCGGCTTTCCGGTCCGTCTTCCCTCCGGGGAGCTTGCCAGTCTCAATCTCTATTCCACGGAGTGTGACTTCTTTTCCTCCGACGAAGAGGCGTTGATCGTGGAGATCTGCGCCTGTATCGGTTATGCCCTGGAGTTCGCGGCGGCGGAAGAGGAGCGGGTGGAAGCCGCGGCTCAACTGGCGAGGACTCAGGTCATCGCCAAGGTGGGGGGGTGGAGCGCCGACCTCTTGACCGGCATGAGCACCAACTCTCCCCAGGCGAGCCGGATCAACGGACTCCCCACGTATCCCGTCCCCTGGGAGATGTATACCGCTCGTATTGATCCGGCTGATATGACCCGTTGCTGGCAGGCGTGGGAGCATGCCGTCTCCACGGGGGAGCCCTACGACGTGGAACATCGTATCAAGGTGGATGGAGTTTGGAAATGGGTTCACAGCTTGGCCGAGGTGGAATGCGACGTCACCGGTCATCCGGTGCGGGTGGTGGGGATGACCCAGGACATCACCGAACGGAAGGGGGCACAGGAGACTGAAGACCGTTTCCGTGTCATCTTCGAGAACGCCGGGGAAGGGATCATCGTCGTCGATCTGGAAGAACCGGAGGGACCGTTTCTCATGGTCAACCCGGCCGGCTGCGCCCTGTTCGGCTATCCCAAGGAGGAGTTTCTTCGCCTCTCGGTGCCCGATCTGCACCCCGCCGAATCGCTCCTGGAGGTACTGATCCAGGTGGAGGCGTTGACCACCGGAAAGATAACAGTGGCCCGCTCCCTCCCCTGTCGTCGCCGTGACGGTTCCACCTTCCATGCCAACGTGGCGTCCAGCCCCATGATCTTGCAGGGGAAAAAATGTCTGGTCGGTTTTTTTTCCGATGTCTCTCAACAGAGGCGGGCGGAGAGTGAACTGCGGGAGCAGGCGGAACTTCTCCGAATGGAGGTTGAGGAGCGGCGCAAGGATCAGAAGCTCCTTCATGAACAGCAACGACAACTTGAGGACCTTAACGGCGCCCTCAAGGAACTGGTGGCCAATGAAGTGCAAAAGAATCGGAATAAAGAGCTGGAACTCATGGAGAGCGGGCGAATGGCCTCCGTGGGGCAACTGGCGGCCGGAGTGGCCCACGAGATCAACAACCCCATGGCGTTCATCACCTGCAACCTGAGCACTCTGGCCGAGTTTTTTTGCCAGATACTCCGGTACGACCAGCTTATCCAGGGGATAGGCGCCGATCTGCCGCTACCTTTGCGGGAGCTCATGGAGGAGAGCAGGGAGTCGTTGGGGATGGAGTATATCCTGACCGATGGTGTCGACCTCATCGCCGAATCGCTGGAGGGAGCACAGCGGGTGTCCAAGATCGTTCGGGATCTGCAGACCTTCGCCCGGGAGGATGCGTCGGAGCATGAGTTGACGGATCTGACCTCTTGCCTGGAGAGCGCCCTGACGCTTGCCGACACCGATTTGAAATATGTGGCCGCCATCCGGAAAGAGTATGGTCCCAAGCAGGAGATATTCTGCCATCCCGGCCGATTGAACCAGGTTTTCATGAACCTGCTCATCAACGCCGGTCAGGCCATAACCCCGCCGGGAGAGATCCTGCTGAGGAGTTGGCATGACGACCACTTCGTATATGCTTCCGTGAGCGATACGGGGAAGGGGATTTCGGAGGAACATCGCCAACGGCTGTTCGAGCCGTTCTTCACCACCAGGGAGGTGGGTAAGGGGACCGGACTGGGACTGAGCATCGCCTACGAGATCGTCAAAAAACATGACGGCACTATTTGGGTGGAAAGCAAGGTTGGCGTGGGAACAACGTTCACGGTGAAGTTTCCCCGAAATCCGGATGATCCCCAAGGGACGGCAAAACTTCAGGCTCTCGCACCGATCATGGAGACGGTATGATGAAATCCTCCCCGCGACACTGGCGTTCTCTCAAGACGAGGCTCACTCTTCTCTCCCTGGTTATTTTTCTGACCGGTATCTGGCTGCTGCTGCTGTCCGCCGGCGGGATGCTGCGCAAGGATCTTGAACGGCTTCTGGGAGAGCAGCAGTTCGCCATGGCGTCCATCCTGGCCGTGGAACTTGATTTTGAGATTGATTTCCGTTTGAGATCGCTGGAAAAAGTAGCTCAAGGGTTAACCCCTGAAACCTTGAACGACCCGGCGGCTTCCCAGGCTCTGCTGGAAGCTCGGCCGATTCTGCCGGGTCTGTTCAGTGGCGGATACTTTGTCACCGGGGTGGATGGGACGGTGATCGCTTCGCTTCCCCTCTCCGCCAACCGCCGCGGCCTCAACTTCATGGATCGCGATTATGTTGTCGCCGCTCTCAAGGAGGGGAAATCCGGGGTGGGGAAACCGGTCATGGGCAAGACGTTGCACGCTCCGGCTTTCGCCATGGCGGCGCCGATTCGTGCCGACGGGAGAATCATCGGCGCCCTGGTGGGGGTTGTGGATCTGAGCCGTCCCAATTTTCTCAACGAAGTCAGCGGCAGCCGGTACGGCAAGGGAGGGGCGTTTCTCCTGGTTGCGCCTCAATACCGGATAATCGTCACCTCATCGGATAAGAGCCGGACCATGGAGCAGCTCCCCCCGCCCGGCGCCAATCCGGCCATAGATCGGTTCATCGGGGGGTACGAGGGGTTTCAACTCTTCGCCAACCCCAGGGGGGTGGAAGTCTTGGCCGCGGTCAAGAGGGTTCCCACGGCGGGGTGGTATGTGGCCGTTGTGCAGCCGACCGAGGAACTTTTTGCCCCCATCAGGAGAGTGCAGCGTCACATGCTGGTCGCGGCGACGGTTCTCACGCTGCTGGCGGGAGGATTGACCTGGTGGATGTTGCGGCGGCAGCTATCCCCCCTGTTGGACGCCGTAAGGATGTTGAGTCATCTGTCCAATTCAGGACTCAGCATACCACCCCTCCCCATAACCAGGGACGACGAAGTCGGTGAACTCATGGGAGCGTTTAATGGTCTGCTGGAAACCCTGACGCTGCGAGAGGCCGCCCTGATTGAAAGCGACGAGAACCACCGCTCCATACTTCAGAGCGCGCTGAACGGTGTCTGGCAGGCGGATGCGGCGGGGAAGCTGCTTGATTTCAATGACGCCTATCGCCGGATGACCGGCTATGACCCCCAGGAGCTCCTGGGCATGAATATCTCGCAGCTGGAAGATCCCGAGCCGGGGGGCGTCATGGATCGGATGCAGTTCATCAGGGAGCGAGGCGAGGCCCGTTTCGATACACGATACCGTTGCAAGGGGGGCTCTCTCATCGATGTTGAGGTCAACGCCCGGTACAACCCTTTGGGGGGGGGGAGGTGCGTGGCTTTCGTGCATGACATTACCGCGCGCAAGGGGATGATTGAGGAGCTTCGCCGTAGCCGGGACGAGTGGAGCCGAACCTTTGACGCCATGCGGGAGCTTATTTTTATTATCAATGATGAGTACAGAATACTGGAAATTAACCAGGCGGCGCTGAATGCCCTGGGAGTTACGCGGGAAGAGGCGCTGAATACTCATTGCTACGTTCACATGCATGGCGCCGATGCCCCTCCTGACTGCTGCCCACAGTCCAAGACCCTGTTAAATCATGGTGAACATTGCATCAAGGCGTTGTTGGCGCCGTTGGGTCGCCATTACCAGGTGACCACCACGCCGATCTTCGCCGATGACGGGAGCTATCGGGCGACGGTGCATGTGGCTCACGACGTCACCGAGAGCACGGAGTACGAGCGTGATCTGGAGCTGGCCAGGGATGCCGCCGAGTCGGCCAATCGGGCTAAAAGCGAGTTCCTGTCCAACATGAGCCACGAGATCCGGACCCCCATGAACGGGATCATGGGGATGGCCCAGCTCCTGGCGTACACCCGGCTCACCGATGAGCAGAAGGAGTATCTGGACGCCATCAAAATGTCTTCGGATAACCTGCTGACGCTGATCAACGATATCCTGGACCTCTCCAGGATCGAATCCGGCAAGCTTGAGCTGGAACGTAGGAATTTCAGCCTCCGGAGGAGCATAGGCGACGTCATCAGAACTCAGTTTTCTTCCCTCCAGGGGAAGGGGCTCAGTATGCTGACTGATATTTCCGACCTGGTTCCGGATCATCTGACCGGCGACCAGCTCCGGATGAAACAGATCCTGCTCAATCTTTTGGGTAACGCCATCAAGTTCACCCAAAAGGGGGGGATCTGTATCGCCGTTACCGTCACTCAGCGCCATGACAACGTCGTGCTGCTGACAATCGCGGTCACGGATAGCGGCATCGGCATCAGCCCCCCTGCCATGACGAAAATATTTGAACCTTTTGTTCAAGCCGACGGCTCCACCACACGGCAGTTCGGTGGAACCGGACTCGGTCTGGCCATCTGCACCCGGCTGGCGGAGAAGATGGGGGGGAAGGTCTGGGGTGAAAGCAAGGAGGGGGTGGGGAGTACGTTTTTTTTGCAAATTCCTTTTGCCGTCATTGAAGAGGCTCCGGAACAGGATGGCGGCAGGAGCAGTGGCGGGGCGCCCCCTGCATGGGAAGGCCCCGGCTTGACGATACTCCTGGTTGATGATCAGGAAATCAACCTCGCCTTCGCCTCCCGGATACTTCAGAAAAACGGGCATACCGTCGTTGAGGCCCGTAATGGGCTGATGGCCCTGGAAAAATGGGGCGAAGA
This sequence comes from uncultured Desulfuromonadales bacterium, assembly GCA_903929485.1. Lineage (GTDB taxonomy): Bacteria > Desulfobacterota > Desulfuromonadia > Geobacterales > CAIOGM01 > CAIOGM01. The sequence continues at coordinate 17,008 of CAIYUY010000272.1, read as the reverse complement.
AGCCATCGACCTGATCCTGATGGATATCCAGATGCCGGTCATGAACGGTATCGAGGCCACCCAGGCCATCAGGGGGAGGGAACGGGAGGTGGGCGGGCACATTCCCATCATCGCCGTCACCGCCCGGGCTCTGCATGAAGAGCAGGCGCATATTTTGGCTCAGGGCTTTGACGGCTATGTTACCAAGCCGTTCGAGATCGGCAAGCTGCTGGGTGAGATGAAGAGGTGTGTTGCCGATGTGAAGGGGGGAACTTGTGCCGCTGCTTGAATGGCGGGAGATATCTTCCGTTATTGCTCGTACCCCGTCCGGCTTAAAGTTTCGGGATATCAATTTGATGAATTTCGGTATCAATGTAGAGTAAGTCAAGCAAAACCCCACAGATAACCTTTGAACCGCAAAGACGCAAAGTACGCAAAGAAAACAGAGCAAAACAACGAACCTGGATTCTTTTTCGGTATACCTCAAAAAAGGCTTCTACTTTGCGGTTCCTTTGCGTCCTTTGCGTCTTTGCGGTGAAACTGTTTTGCTTTTGTCGTGACAGTGAGTTACCTTACGAATCACGGTTCACTCGGGTTCTTTGGGGTCCGCAATTTCAAGCCGGGCGGGGTACTAGTGGGCTATTTTCCCGTCTTCCACGATGAGATGCTGGAGCACCCAATTGACAAGAAATTCGATAAGTTCTCTGGAACGTTCTTTCCTGTCGGTTCCGAGGGTTTCTTTCAGCTGTTGTATTTTTTCGGTGAATAGCCTGTGCTCCTGGATATGATTATACGTATTTGCGTGCCTGGCCTTGTCCATAAGCTGTTCTTCCGTCTGGAAATGATACTCCGAATACGCCAACAACTTGTCGATAGCTGCTTCATGGCCGCTGTCGTTGTTCACATCATCCATGAAATCATCGTACAACCTGTTGAGGATTTTTAATAGTTTCTTGTGCTGACTGTCGATCGCCAGGTTTTTTACGGAATAGGCATCTTTCCATTGAACAATGGGCATGGTCACTCCTTTTGCAACGCATTCGGCCGCATGGGACGCTGGACGGTAACTAGACCATTGCACGATTCCCTGTCGTGTTGCAAGCTCAAAAAACTCCTTTTTCATGCCTGTCACCTCTGGACGAGCATTTTTCAAGGCGCTTTTGGGTCGCTTCATTCATTAGGCTGTTGTTTGGCGCCTTTTTGTGGTAGAATAACGCACTCTTTTTCGCTCCATCCTTACGGGCGGGAAAACAGAACTCCCCGTGACATGAGGAGCTTTCGTGCATAAAGAACCCGCGGGAATCCCCACCGACCCCTTTCCCGAGAAGACGCTCCGCCTCCGGAACGTTAATCGTCTTTTTTCCGTGGTGAGCGCCGTCAATCGCGCCATTATCCGCAAACCGGGGCGACAGAAGCTGATTGAGGAGATCTGCCGAATACTGGTGGAGATCGGTGGATTCCGGATGGCTCGTTTCGGCGTTCCCGATCCCCAGGGGTGGATTATTTCCGTGGCGACCTTCGGCGATACCCTGGGGTATTTTGATACGGACCGTACCTCCATGCGTGACGTCCCCCAGGGGCGCGGCCCCAGCGGCGTAGCCATCCGGGAAAATCGCCCCTGCATCTGCAACAATATCCAGGCCAATCCCTCCCTGACCCCCTGGCACGCTCAGGCTGCGCGGCACGGCTTCAACTCCATGGCCGGTTTTCCGGTGTCCATCCCCTCCGGTGGAATCGCCGTTCTCACCCTCTGTGCCCTGGAGAGTGATTTTTTTTCCGATGATGAAAAAAAGTTTCTGGTTGATATCTGCGCAGATATGGGGTACGCACTGGATTTTGCGGCCACGGAGGAGCGGAGAGCTGATGCCGAGGCGCGTCTGACACGCGCCCAGACCCTGGCCAAGGTTGGGGGGTGGAGTTCCGATCTTTTGACCGGTAAGAGCACCAACTCTCCCGAGGCAAGCCGGATCACCGGCTTGCCGGCTGCTCCCGTTTCCAGGAGAGCACTGTATAACCTTATCGTCCCGGATGATCTGCCGCGACTCCGGCAGGCGTGGAAAAGTTCCGTGGCGAGCGGAAAGCCATTCCATCTGGAGCATCGAATCCTGGTCCACGGCGAGATCAAATGGGTTCATAATCTGGCGGAGGTGGAATACGACGGAGGCGGACGTCCGGTTCGATTCTCCGGGATGCTGCAGGATATTACCCTGCGGAAAACGGCCCAGGATGCGTTGCAGTCCACCCAGGAGCGGGCCCAGGATGAACTGCGGGAAAGTGAACAGAAATTCCGTGCTTTTGGGGAGGCGGCCGCCGATGCGGTTCTTCAGGTGGATGACCAGGGGGTTATCTGCTTCTGGAACAGAGCCGCGGAGCGGATCTTCGGTTACGGCGCCCAGGAGGTCCTGGGGCGATCCATGCACCGGCTCCTGACCCTGCCCCGGTATTGCGACGCCTACGGCGCGGCTCAAGGGCATTTTGCTCTCACCGGTGAAGGGGGGGCCATGAACCGGACCCTGGAATTAACCGCCTTGCGCCGCAACGGGGAGGAATTCCCCCTGGAACTCTCCCTGTCCAACTTCATGAGAGCCGGCCGCTGGTATGCGTTGGGAATTGTCCGCGACATCACCCAGCGGAAGCGGAATGAGGCGGAGCTGCGGCTGCAGGCGGAGCATCTCAGACAGGAAGTTGTCCTGCGACGGACAGCTCAGGAGGAGCTGATACGTCAGCAAGGGGAGCTTGAGGAGCTTAATGCGGGGCTTGCGGAGATGGTGGAGAGCGAAGTGCGGAAAAACCGGGAAAAAGAGCATGCGCTCATTGCCAGCGAGAAAATGGCGTCCCTGGGACAACTGGCTGCCGGCGTGGCCCATGAAATCAACAATCCCATGGCGTTCATCGCCGGAAACCTGAGCATTCTGGGACGCTATTTCCACCGGATTGCGGGTTACACCCGTCATCTGCGGGGGGAGGTGGCGGACGAGGCGACGGCTCATGGCAACGGCGACACGTCGTCGGAGATGGAGCATATTCTGGCTGACGGAGCCGATCTTATAAGTGAATCGCTGGAAGGGGCGGAGCGGGTGACTAAGATCGTCTTTGATCTTAAACGTTTTTCCCGGGTGGATGCCGCGGAGAATGAACCGGTGCTGCTGAGTTCCTGTCTGGAGAGCGCCCTGACCATCTGTTACAACGAGTTGAAATATTCGGCCACCATCAGAAAAGAGTACTTACCCACTCCGGAGGTCGTCTGCAACCCCGGTCAACTGAACCAGGTCTTTCTGAATCTGCTGATCAATGCCGGCCAAGCCATCACCCCCCCGGGAGAGCTCGTGCTGAGGAGTTGGCATGACGACGGTTTCGTCTACGCTTCGGTGAGCGATACCGGCCCGGGTATCCCCCGGGAGATTCAGTGCCGAATTTTCGAGCCGTTCTTCACGACAAAGGAGGTGGGACGCGGGACCGGTTTGGGGCTCTCCATCTCCTATGAGATCGTGACGAGACATGGGGGGGATATTCTGGTGGAGAGCGTCATGGGGGGAGGCTCCACTTTTACGGTGAGGCTCCCCCGCGGTCGGGAGGAAACCGCCTAGAAACGGGGAAAACCTTTCACCTTTCACCTTTCACCTTTTTCAGGAGGTTGACATGCGGATAACCCCGGCCACCGAACTGGAACACCGTTGCAGCCGGATGCAGCTGGCCATGGCCACGGAAGGGCTGGACGCCGTCCTGGTGGTGCAGAATGCCGACCTGTTCTATTTTACCGGGACTGTCCAGGCGGGCTGTCTCTATATCCCGGTTCATGGCCAGCCTCTCTACCTGGTGCGTCGGGATGCCGGTCGGGCGCGGATGGAGTCCGGACTGAAGGAGGTTATCCCCTGCTCCTCTCACAAGGAGTTGCCGCGAATCCTTGCCGTATACGGCTATCCACTGCCCAAACGGATCGGTCTGGAACTGGACGTCCTCCCGGTGAATTTGTTTCATCGCTATCAAGCGCTCTTTGCCGGCGCCGACTGCCTTGACGCCACCCCGCTCATTCGCCGGCTGAGAATGATCAAGTCTTCCTACGAGATTCATATCATGATGGACGCCGGAGGGCAGGCGGACAAGCTCTTCCGGGGCGTTCCCGAGTTGCTCCGGGAGGGGATGACCGACCTGGAACTGTCGGCCGGGCTGGAGTATCTGATTCGGCGCCAAGGGCATCCGGGCTTCGTCCGGATGCGGAGCTTCAATGGTGAGCTCTGCATGGGGCATGTCTATTCCGGAACGGACAGCACGGTTCCCACCTACACCGATACCCCCCTGGGGGGGGTTGGGGTTACTCCCGCCTTTGGCCAGGGGGCCAGTTATCGCCCCATCGGCCGCAATGAGCCCATCGTTGTCGATTTTTCCGGAAGCTTCGACGGTTACCTTGCGGATCAGACCCGTGTCTTTAGCCTGGGCCCTGTTTCTTCCCGGCTGCAAAGAGGTTACGATGACATGGTGGCGGTACAGGAACTGATGAAGGAGCGGGTGCGGGGCGGGGCCGGTTGGGGTGAGATCTACGATGCCTGCCGCGCCTTGGCAATGGCCCAGGGGCACGCCGATAACTTCATGGGGATTCCCGGTTCTCAGGTCTCTTTCATCGGCCATGGCGTCGGGATCGAAATCGACGAGTATCCTCTCCTTGCGCGGGGGTTCGGCGCAACCCCCCTGGAAGTGGGGATGGCCTTCGCCTTCGAACCCAAGTTGGTCTTCCCGGGAGAGGGGGGGGTGGGAATCGAAAATACGTTTTATTTCAGTGACGAGGGATTGAAACAGCTCACCGTTTCCGATGAGCGTCTGATGATCCTCTAGCGCCCCAAAAAAATCTTGAATTCGGCAGGACACAATGATATAAGGTGGCTCAATTTCGCATAAAAGGGAGTACATAAAATTCTCTTTTTCCCCAACGGAACCAAGAGGAATGAGCGGATAACGGCAACGTCGCCCGGATAGACCCCCTTAACAAATTCGGCGGTTATGAAGGAGGTAGTGTCGGAACTCTAGGAGTTATTGCGATGGCATGTTGTTTTACCCAATAAAACCAACCTACAAAAGGAGAAGGAACCATGGGTACACTGAAAGAGATCCTTGCGCAGAAGATTCAGGAACACCGTCCCCGCATCACCAAGCTCACCAAGGAATTCGGCAAAGTCATCATTGACCAGGTCACCATTGATCAATGTATCGGCGGCGCCCGTGACATCCGCTCCCTTGTCACTGATATTTCCTATCTGGATGCCCAGGAAGGGATTCGCTTCCGCGGCAAGAACATCCCCGAGACCTTCGCGGCGCTCCCCAAGGCTCCCGGGTCCGCTTATCCCACCGTGGAATCCTTCTGGTTCTTCCTTCTCACCGGCGACGTCCCCACCGATGCCCAGGTTGCCGAGACTGTCGCCCAGTGGAAGATACGCCAGGTCGTCCCCCAGTACGTATTCGATACCCTGCGCGCACTCCCCCGTGACAGCCACCCCATGGTCATGCTCTCCGTGGCCATGCTGACCCTGCAGAAGGACTCCAAGTTCGCCGGATTCTATAACTCGGGCAAATTCAATAAGATGACTGCCTGGGAATACGTTTATGAGGATGCCTGCGACATCGTCGCCCGTATCCCCATCATCGCCGCCTTCATCTACAACCTGAAATATCGGGAAGATAAGCAGATTGATATCGATCCGACCCTGGATATGGGGGCCAACTTCGCCCATATGATCGGTCAGAAAGATGAGTACAAGGATGTTGCCCGGATGTACTTCATCCTGCACTCGGATCACGAGTCAGGCAACGTTTCGGCTCACACCACCCACCTGGTTCACTCGGCATTGTCCGATCCCTATTACGCGTACTCCGCGGGGCTCAATGGTCTGGCCGGCCCGCTGCATGGTCTCGCCAACCAGGAAGTTCTCGACTGGACCCTCAAGTTCCAGGAGAAATACTGCAAGGATCTGGAGCCGACTCCGGAACTGATTAAGGCTGCCCTGTGGGATACGCTTAACGCCGGCCAGGTAATTCCCGGCTATGGACACGCCGTTCTGCGCAAGACCGATCCGCGCTATATGTCTCAGCGTGAATTCTGCCTCAATACCCCGGGGCTCAAGGATGACGCGCTGTTCAAGGTCGTTTCCATGATCTTCGAAGTTGCCCCCGGTGTTCTCACCGAGCATGGCAAGACCAAGAACCCCTGGCCCAACGTGGATGCCCAGTCCGGCGTCATCCAGATGTATTATGGCCTCACCGAGTTCGATTTTTATACCGTTCTCTTCGGCGTTGGCCGCGCCCTGGGCTGCATGGCCAACATTACCTGGGACCGCGGTCTCGGATACGCCATCGAGCGCCCCAAGTCCGTTACCACAGCCATGCTGGAGAAATGGGCCGCGGAGGGTGGCCGCCAGCTTGCGTGATTGCCCCCATGACGGCAAAAAAGGAGGGGGAGATCTTCGTATCTCCCCCTGTTTAAATGCTATTTAAAAAAAACCTTGACACTGATTTCAATGTCGGTATACTCACGGCTTGATTTAGCACGTGCCCAGACGCTCCGCGATCTGACGTAAATCCAACAAACAAGAGGTGAAAGAACAATGAAAAAACTGATTTCTCTGGCTCTCTGTCTGTCCCTGGCTGCGGTAATGGCCGCCGGCTGCAAGAAAAAAGAAGAAGCTCCGGCTCCTGCTGCAGCTCCGGTTGAAGCTCCCAAGCCCGAGCAGAAGCCGATGTCTTCCGCCAAAGCCCCTGAAGCTGCTCCGGCCGCTACTCCGGCTGCTCCCGCCGCTCCGGCTGGCGAGAAGCACTAAGAGTTCCTGGTTTCCAGGAAAAAAGCCTGCGGGATTTCCCGCAGGCTTTTTTTTCGTAGAAACCCGACATCGACACCGACACCGTTTACCGGCGCTACACCCGGTTGGACGGTTCTTTGATAGGGAGATTATAATATGGAACGGACATTCGCCATCATCAAACCTGACGCCGTGGAACGAAAAATGGCGGGCAAGATTCTCGACCGGATCGAAGCCGCCGGCTTTTCCATTGTCGGGATGAAAAAAATCAAGCTGAGCACTCCCCAGGCGGAAGGGTTCTACTGCGTTCACAAGGAACGCCCCTTCTTTAACGACCTCTGCTCCTTCATGTCGCGCAGCCCGGTGATCACCCTGGTCCTGGAAAAAGAGAACGCCATCGCCGCCTGGCGCGAGCTGATGGGGGCCACTAATCCGGCCAATGCCGCCGAAGGGACTATTCGGAAGGAGTTTGCGGTAAATATCGAGGAGAACTCCACTCACGGTTCGGACGCCCCGGAGACCGCCGCCTTCGAGATCGCCTACTTCTTCAGTCAGCTGGAACTGGTGTAAAACGGAATATCTTTTATCACGGAAAAGACGCAGAGAAACCCTCTCTCACGAGAGGGTTTTTTTGTACGAGTCGCACCTGCTCGTGCCGGTTGCCATGGAAAGTGTCGGTTCCGGTGTAATTGAACTCAAAGGTTGTCATTCCGAGCGATAGCGAAGAATCTGCTTTTGTTTGCACATCAGATCCTTCACTTCGTTCAGGATGACAGACCAAGGCAAGGAAATAAGTCGTCGATCATTAGTTTTAATTTCCCTCTCGTCGCACAGGGTCAACCGGATGAGTAAGGGGGCGGGAATAAGGGATTGTTTCACGGAGCTCTTCGGGATATACTTCCCCAGCTTGGAACTTAAAGAGTAGAGATGGCTGAGCTACAAGGAGTGATCATGACGCAGTCAGAGGAAGAGCTGACACTCAGTGTGGATATGGCCCCATGGGAGTGGCTGCGAGATCATCTGCCGCGGGGGGGGCTGGTGGTCGTCTCTCCCGAACTGGATCTGGTGGCGGCGGGATTCAGTATCGCCAGTGACGACAGCGTTGCGGTCGGCGCCTGGATCGATTCCGGAATGATCTCCAAGCCGTCGGCTACGCAACTCTTCGATTGGGACGCCGATCCTGATACCCCCTTTCGCTTTCTTATCGCCAGTCCCTATGTCCTGATTCAGCCTCTTACGCCGTTGGTATCCTGACGCGGTCGCGGACGCAACCTTCCCGGGAGGTCATGTATGCACAACCAAGAACAACCGGTTTCCTGCTCCGGTTGCAGCGCCGCCTGGCAGAAAAGCGGCAGCACCAACTGCTGGAGCAATGATCCGGCCACGGCGCCACCCCGCCCGGTGAACTGCCCCACGGAGCGGTTCGGCCGGGTGGTCGATGACTCCATGGATCTCTACCTGGACGACAGCGAGGATGCCCGCATCGCTTTCACGGCGGCGCGAGTGGAAGGGCTCTGCTACGGCAAGGAGTCTCCGAACCATGTCATTCAGGCCCGCTGGACCAGGGTGGAGGACACCATCGCCTTTGCCGGTCTCATGGGGTACAAGAAGATCGGCATGGCCACCTGTATCGGCCTGCTGGAGGAGACCCAGCGGTTTGCCCTCATCCTGAAGGCCCAGGGCTTCCAACCGCTCAGTGTCTGCTGCAAGACCGGAAGCATCGACAAGATGGAGCTGGGGCTGACTGAAGAGGATAAGGTGCGGCCTGGAACTTTCGAGCCGGCCTGCAATCCCATTGCCCAGGCCGAAATCCTCAATGCGTTGGGCTCCGAGATGAACGTCATCATGGGACTCTGCGTGGGGCATGACATGCTTTTCGCCAAGCACTCCAAGGCCCCGGTCACCACCCTCATCGTCAAGGATCGGGTCACCGGCCATAATCCCATTGCCGTCCTTTACGGCCAGAATTTCTACTACAAGCGGCTGCAGAGTACGAAGCTCCTTTCCGACGAGTTCCTGGCGGCGGAGCGAACGGAAAAATGAGGTTGTCATGCTGACTCTTCTGGAACTCCGGTTCAAATGATGACTACCGACCGCCTGATTACTCCCCGGAGCACCGAAGACGATCTCTTCGTGGAGACGTCGCTCCGCCCCCGGAACCTGAACGATTACATCGGTCAGGAGAAGGCTCGGGAGAACCTGCGCCTCTTCATCGACGCCGCCAAGGGGAGGAACGAGGCGTTGGACCATGTCCTCCTCTGTGGCCCTCCCGGCCTGGGAAAGACCACTCTGGCTACTATCATTGCCGGCGAGATGGGGGTCAGCATCAAGTCAACCTCCGGGCCGGTGATCGAGCGTCCAGGCGATCTGGCCGCCATCCTCACCAACCTGGAACATGGCGATGTCCTTTTTATCGACGAGATCCACCGCCTCTCTCCCGTGGTTGAGGAGATTCTTTATCCGGCCATGGAGGATTATCAGCTGGATATCATCATCGGCCAGGGGCCCAGCGCTCGAACCATCAAGCTGGACCTCCCCCGCTTCACCCTCGTGGGAGCTACTACCCGGGCAGGACTCCTCTCTTCCCCTCTGCGTGACCGGTTCGGGGTTATCTCTCGTCTGGAATTCTACACGGTGGAAGAGTTGGCCACCATAGTCACCCGCTCCGCGCGGATACTGGGTATTCCCTCGTCGCCGGAAGGAGCCATGGAGCTGGCGCGGCGCAGTCGAGGCACCCCCCGCATCGCCAACCGGTTGCTCCGCAGGGTACGGGACTTCGCCCAGATTCGGGGGGATGGCACCCTCTCCCTGGCCATCGTCCAGGCCTCACTGGCTCTTCTGGAGGTGGATGAGATGGGGTTCGACCGGATGGACCGGACCATCATGCTGACCATTATCGACAAGTTTAGCGGCGGCCCTGTTGGACTGGACACCCTGGCGGCGGCGGTCTGCGAGGAGAGTGACACCATCGAGGATGTCTATGAGCCGTTTCTTATCCAGCATGGTTTTATCAACCGGACCCCCAGGGGGCGGACCGCCACGGTTACCGCCTATGGTTATTTTCGACGGACACCCAATGGTGCTCCCACACAGCAAGGATCTCTTTTTTGATCCGCGGATTACGCGGATGGTCGCAGATGGAATCTCCATGAACGTAACAATGCCTGAACAGCCTGCGATCGACGGTACTCGGTGGAAATCTGCGAAATCCGCGGATAGGGTGTAGTACCCTGTCCGGCTTGATATTGCGGTATGCACCCCAAAGAGCCCGAGTGAACCGTGATTCGTAAGATAACTCACCGACACGACGAAAAACAAAAAAATTTCACCGCAAAGACGCAAAGGACGCAAAGGAACCGCAAAGTAAAAGCCTTTTTTGGGGTATACCGAGAAAGAATCCAGGTTCGTTGTTTTTCTCCATTTTCTTTGCGTACTTTGCGTCTTTGCGGTTCAAAGTATCACGAAACTTTAAGCCGGACGGGGTAGTAGTTTTCTATGCAGCTTGTCTTCGACTTTCCCCTTACCCCTCGCTATTCCTTCGACAACTTTGTTGTCTGCGACGGTAACCGGACCGCCTTTGAGTTCGCCCGACGGCTTGCCGACCCGTCCGCCGGTGAGAGCGTCCTCTACCTTTACGGCCCGCCCGGCTCCGGCAAGAGTCATCTCCTTGTGGCTGCCGGGAAGCGTCTGGCCGGGGGAGAAGAGCTCCGTGTTGTTTCTTGCGGCGATTTTTCAGGCGATGACGCTTCCGGGGATGAGTCCCTGGTGGACAGGTTTCATGACCTCCCGGTACTTCTCATTGACGACATGGATCTCCTCCCTGACCAGCGGAGACGGCGTGAGGAGCTCTGGCATCTCTTTAACGAGTTTTACCAATCCGGACGGCGTATCGTGGTCACCGGCGCGGTCCCTCCCCGCGAACTGACCTCTGTTGACGACCACCTCACCTCTCGGCTTCTCTGGGGGCTTGTGGCCCGCATGGACGTCTCCGATGACGACTCTCGGCGGCTGATCCTGAAAAAACTGGCGGACGACCGACAGATCATGCTCCCCGATGACGTGATAGCGTACCTGTTGGCTCATACCCGCCGGGATCTGCAGTCGCTCATCGACGCCTTTGCCTCGTTGGCGCGGCAGTCGCTCGCCTCCGGCAGGAAAATTTCCCTTCGCTTGACCCGCGGGGGAGTCGCCGGCGCCGTCGTTGCCGACTCCAGGTAAATGCCTGGTAATCAGCCACAAAATGTGATATGTTGATATACTTATCGCCAATTGTTCGCACCCGGAGGCTCCGATGAAAATTAAGGGATTTCGGTTTTCCGCCGTTGAAGCCGCCATCAAGAAACCGGGCCGGCTTGACCTTGCTCTTATTCAGTCGCTTACTCCGGCTACCACCTCCGCGGTTTTTACCACCAACAGCGTCAAGGCGGCGCCGGTGCTCCTTTCCCGGGACCGGGTGGCCAAGGGGCCGATCCGGGCGCTTCTGGTCAACAGTGGTAACGCCAATGCCTGCACCGGCAAACAGGGGATGGAGGATGCGCTGGAGACGACCCGGCTGGTCGCCCGTTATCTGGAGATGGACGAAGAGGAGGTTCTGGTGGCGTCCACCGGGGTCATCGGTGTGCCCCTTCCCATGGATCGGCTTACGGTGGCGCTGCACCCTTTGGTGAATTCACTGGCGGATGACGCGGGTCTGGAGGTCGTGGCCCAGGCTATCATGACCACCGACACTTTTCCCAAGATGGGTAGTCGGCAGGGGACGGCGGAGGGGAAACCGTACACCATCGCCGGAGTCGCCAAGGGGTCGGGGATGATCATGCCCAACATGGCGACCATGCTGGCCTTTGTCTTTACCGACGCCGCCGTGGAGTTGGAATGGCTGGAGCAGATCTTCGGCTCCGGTTGTGATCTCTCGTTTAACGCCATCACCGTGGATGGTGACACATCCACCAATGATACTGCGCTAATCATGGCCAATGGCGCCGCCGGGAATGAACCGCTGGGGGGACATTCCCCGGGGGGAGCCGAGTTCGTTACGCTCCTTAACGAACTGCTCCTCTCTCTGGCGCATCAGATCGTCAGGGACGGGGAGGGGGCGACCAAGTTCGTGACAGTTACGGTGACCGGGGCGCTCAATGACCTCCAGGCCAAGAAGGGGGCCATGGCCATCGCCAATTCCAGTCTGGTGAAGACCGCCTTTTACGGGCAGGACGCCAACTGGGGGAGGATTCTCGCGGCCGTCGGCTACTCCGGCGTCACGGTGGATCAGGATCAGATCGATCTTCTTTTTGATGATGTGCTGATGGTTAAAAACGGTATCTTTGTCGGGGGCGACGCGGAAACACGGGGGAGTGAAGTGCTTCGGCGGAAGGAATTTTGTGTAACCGTGGAGTTGAAACTGGGGATGGGATGCGCCACGGTCTATACCTCGGATCTCTCCCATGATTATGTCAGCATCAACGCCGACTATCGGACCTGACCGGTAGTCGGGAAATTACCGTCGGCCGGAGGTTTTAACAAAAAAAGATGCGCCATCTCTCTTGCCTGGTTCTTCTCCTTATCCTCATTGTTCCCTGCGCATCATCAGCCGTAGCGCCGTCGCCTCCCTTAAGTGTCATTCTGGATATCGACCTCCTGATGGAGCATGCCATTACTCAGCGGCTTATCGCCGGAGGGGTTGTTCTCATCGGTGCTCGTGACGGCGCCGTTTTTCAGCGGGCCTATGGCCGGATGTCGGCGGAGCCGTCGTCGCCTCCCATGCGGCAGGACGCCATCTTCGATGTGGCTTCTCTCACCAAGGTCGTGGCTACCACCTCCGCGGTCATGAAGCTGGTTGAGGAGGGGAGGGTTTCGGTGACGGGGCCGGTTGCCGCATGGTTCCCCGAATTCGGAGGGGACGCCAAAAAGGGGCTCCTGGTCAGGCACCTCCTTACTCACACCTCGGGGATCACCGACTTCCCTCTCTCCTTACCCGATCCTCTTCACCAGGCGGTCGAGGGGTGCGCCGCCCGTCCTTCCAGGGGAGAGATCGGTAACAGCTTCTGCTATGCGGATCTGAATTTTATCCTGCTGGGGGATCTGGTGCGCCGCGCCTCCGGCGTTACCCTGGATCGTTATGTCATGGAACATTTTTTTGTTCCCTTGGGAATGGTTGATACCTTCTACTCTCCCCCTCCCGACGTAAAACCGCGTCTCAGCGCCACGCTCCTTCCCGATGGAGGGGTGCTCACGGGCGAGCCGCAGGACATCCATGCTCGCCAACTTGGCGGGGTGGCGGGGCACGCCGGTCTCTTTAGCACCGCCGCGGATTTGGCTCGATTCTGCCGGATGCTCATGAACGGTGGCGAACTGGATGGCCGACGGGTCCTCGCGGAGCGGACCGTGGCGGAGATGACGGCTCCCCAGTATGCGGAGGGGGGGAAGGTGGTGCGCGGTCTGGGGTGGGATATGGCTTCCCCCTATTCGGCGCCCCGCGGTCATGGGTTTTCCGACAGATCGTTCGGCCATACCGGCTATTCAGGCGGATCCATCTGGATCGATCCGAAGCAGGATCTGTTCGTGGTGCTTCTCACCGCTCGTCTTGACTTTCGGCACACCAGCGATTTTAATCGGTTGCGTCGGGATCTTTCGACCCTTGCCGGGAGCTGCGCTGCGCCGTCGGGGGAGAGGCAAGCCGCTCTCGGACTGTTCTGAGCGGTTTGCCGTCATTTTCCCCTGTTTTCCCTTTGCCGGCGGCAGGGGAAAATGTTGACACCTTTGCAGGGGGTGTGTTACGTTGACGTGCTAAAACTTACCAATTTTTAACACTGTTCGGGTGTGGGTTTGGGGTATCTGACCGTCGCCCGGAGGAGAAGACGATGGGCCACAATCTGCTTCTCGCGGATGATAGTATCACCATCCAGAAAGTCGTGAAAATTATCTTTTCCGGCGAGTTCTATGACCTTACCATTGTGGATAACGGTATCGACGCTCTTGCTCGTGCTCGGGAAGCCGTTCCCGATATCATGCTCATCGACGCGGTGATGCCGGGGAAAAATGGTTACGAGGTCTGCCGCGAGGCCAGGAATGATCCGGCTCTTGCCGCCGTTCCCATTCTCCTGCTCACCGGCGTGTTCGAGCCTTTCGACGAGGGAAAAGCCAGGGAGTCCGGCGCCGACGATTTTATCGCCAAGCCCTTTGAATCCCAGGTGCTCATGGACAAGGTCCGGAGGCTCATCACCCTGGGTGTCTCGCGCAAGGCCACCGCACCTCCCGTTCCCGAAGAGTCACCGGTTCCCCAGCCTCTCCCCGTGGCGCCTGATGAGGTTGTCGAGGAGACCCCCCTCGTCACCATGGCCCCTCCCGTGGAGGAAGAACCTCTTCTCATCGAGGAGGTCACGTCGCTGGACGATCCCTGGGGTATGGGCTCCGTGGAGGCGGATCTTGAAGAGCTCCCCTTCGCCGCGGCTGCCGTTGAAACGGAAGAAGAGCTCCCGGTTCAGGAGGGGCCGACAGCGGAAGAGTTCGCCTTCGAGGAGGATGTTGAGGAGCAAGAGCTTTCCTTGGGTGATCCGGTTCCGGAAGAGCTGCCGGAGCCGGAGGTAATCCCCTCGTTGCCGCGGGATGCGGTAGCTCGGGAAGCCGTTCCCCTGAGTGAAGAGCAACTGGTGGCCGCACTTTCCACCGTCTCCCGTGAGCTTATCCAGCGGATTGTCTGGGAGGTGGTCCCCGATCTGGCCGAGTCGCTCATCAGGGATGAGATCCGAAAGATTCGGGAAGGGGTCTGATACCTCATTTTGTAGGATACTACATCGAAGATGGGGATGCAAATCCCCATCTTCATTTTGAAAGGAGCACGTATGCCGGGGAAAAAACGGAGTGATGCGGTGACATCACGTTCCAAATCGGCGGAAAGTCGTACGGTAAAATCTCCTGCCCCAAAAATTACCAAAACACACAAACCCCAGGGGATGGAGCTTGAGGAGTGGCAGCGGCTGCTCCGCCGGGAGTTCGGCGTCAAGCAGGAGTTTATCCTGATCAACAGGGGAGATCACCCGCTCTTTTCCGATTTTTCCCTCACCAATCCCCAGAGCGGCAAAAACTACCGCATCGCCATCCGGGGCGAAGCCCCCGGCGCCAATTACTGTTCCTGCCCCGACTACCGGATTAACAATCTCGGCACCTGCAAACATCTGGAATTTACCCTGGCGAAGCTGAAGAGTGAGCCGGGGGCGGAAAAGCTGCTCAGGGAAGGATACGAACCTCCGTTCTCGGAGATCTATCTTGCCTATGGCCCCCGCCGTGAGATCCGTTTCCGCCGGGGCGCCGGAGCCCCCGCCGGTCTCATGAGGAGAGTTCGCAGCTTCTTTGACACTCAGGGAGTCGTTAAGGGGAGCCGCCTCCTGGATCTTCCCACCTTTTTGGACGGGGTCAAACTCAATGGTCACGAGATCCGCTGGTATGACGACGTCATGGCCTATCTGGCCGAGCACCAGGATGCGGCCCACCGGCGGGCGCTGGTGGCGACTCACCTCCCCCAGGGGGCGGATAGTCCGCTCTTGGCCACGATTCTCAAGACCGAGCTCTTTCCCTATCAGCGGGAAGGGGCGCTCTTCGCCCTGACGGCGGGGCGGTGTCTCCTCGGCGATGACATGGGGTTGGGGAAGACGGTGCAAGCCCTGGCGGCGGCGGAACTCATGGCTCGCCTCTTCGGCATCACCAAGGTCCTCATCATCTCTCCCACCTCGTTGAAGCATCAGTGGCAGGGGGAGATCGAAAAGTTTACCGACCGTTCCGCCCAGGTCATCGAGGGGCTGAATTTCCAGCGAGAGCCCCTCTACCGTACGGATACCTTTTACAAACTCCTCAATTACGAGCTGGTGCATCGGGATCTGGAACAGATCCTCGCCTGGGGGCCGGATCTCATCATCCTGGACGAGGCGCAGCGGATCAAAAACTGGCAGACCCGCACCGCCATGACGGTGAAACAGCTCCCCTCCACCTTCGCCATCGTCCTCACCGGAACCCCCCTGGAGAACCGGATCGAGGAGCTCCACTCCCTCATGGAGTTCGTGGACTGCCATCAGCTGGGGCCGCTCTACCGTTTTATTCATAATCACCGGGTGACCGATGGCGGGGGGAAGGTCGTCGGGTATCGCAATCTTGAGCTTGTGCGCAACTCCCTCAAGGGGGTCATGCTTCGGAGGAAAAAGAGCGAGGTTCTCAGGCAGTTGCCGGCGCGGCTGGACAAGAACCTGTATGTCCCCATGACCCCGGAGCAGGGGGCGATTCACGAGGATAACCGGGAGATTGTGGCGAAACTGGTCTCCAAGTGGCGCAGCCAGAGGTTTCTCTGCGAGGCGGACCAGAAGCGGATGCTGGTGGCCCTGGCCCGGATGCGGATGGCGGCGGATAATACCTATCTGGTGGATCACGCCACCGTTTTTGGCCCCAAGCTGGATGAGCTGGCCACGATCCTGGATGAAGTCGTGCTCCAGGGGAATGAGAAAGTGGTGGTCTTCAGCCAATGGCTCCGGATGACCGAACTGGTGGAGCGGGTCCTGGAGAAGTTGGGGATCGGCTTTGTTCACCTGAACGGGAGCGTCCCGTCCAAAAAACGGAGAGGGCTGATGAGCCGCTTCAAGGAGGATCCGGAGTGTCGGGTCTTCCTCTCCACCGATGCCGGCGGGGTGGGTTTGAACCTCCAGAGCGGCTCGGTGGTTGTGAATCTGGATATTCCCTGGAATCCGGCGGTGCTGGAGCAGCGGATCGCCCGGGTCCATCGGATGGGGCAGCAGAAGGGGGTGCGGGTCATCAACATGATCAGCGCCGGCTCCATTGAGGAGCGGATTCTCGACCTGATCCGGTTCAAGAAGTCCCTCTTTGCCGGGGTGCTGGATGATGACGGCGCCGATACGGTCATGGTTGGGGAATCCCAGCTGGAGACTTTCATGAACTCCGTGGAGGAAGCCACCGATACCCTGACCCCGCCCGACTTCTCGGCATCCACCCAGGAGCGTGCGGAGGCGGCGGAGGACGAATCAGCGGCTGATTCGGCGGAGCAGCAGGGTGCGGCGGCCGAGGTCGTGGCCCAGGATGCGTCGTCGGAATCTTCTCCTCCTCGCAGCGCCGGTTCACCACAGCCGGACTCCCTGAGCAGTCTCATGGCCGGGGGGGCCAAGTTCCTCATGTCCTTGAGCGAGGCGCTGGCCCAGCCGGAAGATGGAAAACCCTCCACACCGGAGGAGATGGGCCAGCGGATGGTCAGG
>CAIYUY010000271.1 GCA_903929485.1 uncultured Desulfuromonadales bacterium | reverse complement strand
GGTTCTAGTACCCCGTCCGGCTTAAAGTTTCGTGATACTTTGAACCGCAAAGACGCAAAGTACGCAAAGAAAATAGAGAAAAACAACGAACCTGGATTCTTTTTCGGTATACCCCAAAAAAAGCTTTTACTTTGCGGTTCCTTTGCGTCCTTTGCGGTAAAACTGTTTTTATTTTTCGTCGTGTCAGTGAGTTATCTTACGAATCACGGTTCACTCGGGCTCTTTGGGGTGCATACCGCAACATCAAGCCGGACAGGGTACTAGGTTCTAGGTTCTAAACGTAGAACTGTTCTACCGCCCTTGGGGAGACCAGACCGGATGGGTGTCGCTCCCTCCGTTCCGGGAAACCTTCGTCTGTCCCGAGCCGTCGGCCCGCATGACATAAATAGACTCCTTACCCCCCCTCTTGGAGCTGAAGGTGATGAATCTTCCGTCAGGTGACCAGCGAGGATGCTCGTTACTCCCTTCGGAGGTGATCTGCGTGTTACTACCGCCGTCGGGGGTAATGAGAAAGATCTGGAATCCTCCCCCCATCTGCCGGCAGTAGGCGATCACGTTCCCCTTTGGAGACCAGCGAGGCTCCACATTATAAGAGCCGCTGGTTGTCAGACGGTGAATGGTGGAGCCATCAGCGTTGGCAATAAAGATCTGCGGTTTCCCCAAGCGGTCCGAGACGAACGCCAGCTGCTTACCGTCCGGAGACCAGGCCGGCGAGACCTCCAGGGCGGAAGAGTTGGTCAATCGGGCCAGTTGCTTTCCCTGGGGGGTGATGATATAAATCTGGGAATGCCCCTCCTTGCTCATGGCCAAGGCAATTCTATCCCCGCCGGGAGCCACCGCCGCCGTGACGTTAAGCCCCCGTTGCGTGGAAACCTTTGCCTCTGCCCCGCTGTACAGTTCCCGACGGTAAAGGTCCGGGTTCCGGTTTTTATAGGTAGTGTAGATTATCTCCCGGCCGCTGGGAAAGAAGTCGGGATTCAGGTTTATGGATCTGTTCTTTGTCAAGGGCTGGACATTACACCCATCATAATCCATCAAATAGATTTCTTTATTGCCGGTACGCTTGGAGACGAAGGCGATCTTCCCCGTGAAAGGACCAGCCAGGCCGGTCATGGTTCGGAGGATCTCATCGGAGAAGCCATGGGCCAAACGCCGGACATCCCTGCTGCTCCCGCTGAAACGCTTGGCGATGAGCTGTTTCTCCTGGAGCACATCGTAGAGCCGCAACTCCAGCGTAAGCCGGTCTCCGCCTGTGCTGCTGTAGCCGCTCTTCAGCAGCAGCCTCACCCCCGCAGCCTTCCAAAGTGCAAAGTTAAACTCTCCCGGACGAATCCCACCCCGCTCCAGATCCCTGGGGACAACCTGAAACAGCCCGGAAAGAGTCATATCAAAGGCCAGGGCGTCGACGACTTCCCGAGCCGCCTCGGGATTCTCACTCCCCTCAAGCCGGAGCGGCGTGGCGACGGCAAGGGAGCTCTGGCCGCTCCCTGACGCCGTTACCTCGAGAAAACTCTCCTGGGCAGTCGCCGTGGCGACCACCAACAAAAGCAGCGCCGCCACCATGAATCTGCTCACTTCTTATCTACCCCCTCGGGCCTGAAAATAAACCCGAAACTGAACTCCTTACCGCCGGGCGGAGGAGGAAAATTTTTCCTGGCCAGTTGGACGGCCCGATAAACGGCATCCTCGAAAATCTGGTCGCCGGAACTCTTCTCTATCTTGTACGAGGTAAGAGCCCCCTTCCCATCAAGGATCAACCTGACCGCCACCCGCGGCTTCTTGCTCTGCCAGGCAATAGTCAGCGCGAACGACTCTTTAAGCCGTGATTGAAGATACGCGGCGTAGTCGCTCCCGGCTTGGCTGCCGCTCCCTCCGGGCATCCCCGCCGCGGCGGTCCCTCCGTTGCGGGATGCAATCCGATGCTGAATATCGGCCAACGCCGACTCCTGACGACGGGCCTCGGCAACCTGCTCCAGGGCGGCCAGACGCGCCTCGTACTCCTGGGATGTTTCGCCGCTATCCGCCTTGGCGGGGAGCTTCCCCGGCTTTGTGGTGACCGGTTTCGACGACGGTTGCCTCATCTCTCGCACTGCCGCCGGCAACGGGATGATCGGCGCCGGGCGGTTAACCGCGGTGGCGGATCCTTTCACCGCTCCCGCCGGCGCCCCGGCTTGGGGCGACTGAACGGGGATGTTCACCATCTCCACGAAGATCGCCTTCTCCGCCACCGGAATATCCGTCCGGAGGCTCTCCAGGTTCGCCGCCAAAAAAAAGAAGACCAAGTGGAACGCCAGCGAGCAAACCAGCATGCCACCCAGCCCGTTAGTCGGCCGTATGCTCTGTTTCCGCCGCCTACGGGTCATCGCCGGGAAGAGGGCTCCGTGATCATCCCCAGACGCTCCACCCCTGCCCCCTTGATGTCGGCCATGGCCCTGACCACCTCACCATAAGGAACATCCTTGTCGGCCTTGAGAAAGAGCTCCTTCTTGCTTCGCTTGGCAAACAGCTCCGCCACTCTTTCCCGCAACTCTCCCGGCTTCACCGCAGTTTTGTCTATGAAAACGACTCCGCTTCTGTCTATGGAGACGATAACGGTCGCCTCCGGCGCGGGAAGCCCCTTGGAATCCGCCTTGGGGAGGTTCACCTGAACCCCCTGCTGCATCATGGGTGCGGTCACCATGAAGATGACCAGGAGGACCAGCATGACGTCCACCAACGGGGTAACATTGATCTGGGACATTGTGCCGCGGTCGCTACCGCTTCGGTTGCCGATTTCCATGGCTCCCTCCTACTTCCTGCCGAAACTGCGCTGCACGATGTTGAGCAATTCGGTGGAAAAGTTGTCCATCTGGGCCACGACCACCCGGATCTTGTTCTGGAAATGATTGTATCCCATCACCGCCGGGATGGCCGCCACCAGGCCGATAGCCGTGGCGATAAGCGCCTCGGCAATACCCGGCGCCACAACGGCCAGCGAGGCGGAACCGGTCTCGCCAATCCCCTTGAAGGCGGTCATGATCCCCCAGACCGTCCCGAAAAGCCCGATGAAGGGTGCGGTGGAACCGGTGGTGGCCAGGAAGGTGGTGTACTTTTCCAGCCGGGTGATCTCGGAGGTGGTGGCGCGCCGCAGCGCCCGAGAGATGTTATCGATCCCCCCCACATCGGTGCTGATCACCGTCGGATCATCAATCTGCGGCTCCCCCGGCTCCATCAGCTTCTTCAGTTCCGTGTACCCTTCATTGAACATGAGAGAGAGAGGGGAGTTGGGAAAGCGATCCAACTGGGTGCTGATGGTGTCGAACCGCTTTGTCTTCCAGAAGAACTCCAGAAACCGCTCCGACTCTTTATTGGCTCGGTATACCTGGAGGAGCTTGTAGAAGATGATGGCCCAGGAGACCACGGAAAAATAGATGAGCAGTATGAGTACGAGCTTGACAACCAGACCTGTACCGGCAAAGAAGACCAAAACTGTTTCCTCCCCTTAATAGCGTAAACATAAACTTCGTAAAAATAGACCTTCCACTTCGTGAAGTCAATACGATTTAACGACCCTCCGGCCGTGGCTCCCGCAAAACCCATCCCCCCCCCAACGCCTTGACCAGCAGAACAGAGGCGGTCATCCGTCGTCCCAGGATATCCATGGCGGCTCTTTCGGACGACAGTTCCGATGCCTGGAGTACGATGACGTTAAGGTATCCCACCGTCCCGGCCTTGTACTGATTGCTGATGATGGTTACGGATTGCTCCGCCGCGATAACTGCTTCATTCTGTACGCGAGCCTCCTCTGCCAGTATCCGGAGTGCGGCAAGGTTATCTTCCACCTCCTTGAACCCGGAAAGCACTGTCTGACGGTAGTTCGCCACGGTTCCGTCATAGGCCGCTCGCAGCTGTTCGTTCTGCGCCCGCCGCGCCCCTCCGTCGAAGAGGGTCTCGGACACTCCCGGTCCCACGGCCCAGAGTCGACTCGGCCAGTTCAGCCAGCGGGAAATGCCGGAAGCCTCAAGACCGGCCGAGGCGCTCAACTTCACCGTAGGGTACCATGCGGCCGTGGCGACTCCAATCTGGGCGTTAGCCGCGGCCATTCGTCGTTCCCCTCCGGCGATGTCGGGGCGTCGCTCCAGAAGTTCCGAGGGGAGGCCCACCGGGATTGAGGGGGGAGACGTCACCAGCGGTAGCGGCATTGCCGGAAGAGAAAAATCGGCCGCGGCTTTTCCGGTGAGGAGTCCGATAGCGTGTTCCAGCCCTGCCCGCTGGACCCCCGTGTCCAGCGCCTGAGCCATGGCGCTCTTGAGCTGGCTCTCCGCCAGCAGGATGTCGGAACGGGCGGCGACTCCCGCGGCATACCGGTTGTTCGTCAGCTCCAGGGATTTGCGGTATACCTCGGCGGTGTCGTCCAGGAGCCGTTTTTGGGCGTCCAGAGTCCGGAGCAGAAAATAATCTCCGGCCAGTTCCGCCTGGCTGCTGAGAGTTACCGCCGCCAAATCCGCGGCAGAGGCCTGGGCTTGCGCTCCGCCGGCCTCCACACTCCGGCGTATTTTTCCCCAGAGATCGATCTCCCAGGTCAGATCCAGGGGAAGAAGAAAGTCCGAGGTCGTCGCCCCTGCTCCAGGTACGGCGCCGAGATTTCCCGACCGTTGGGATCGTGACGCCGAGGCGCCCACCGAAACCGTGGGGAAATAGCCGGCCTTGGCTCCCTGCCCTGCCGCACGGGCTTGGCGAAATTGCGCCTCGGCGGCGGCGACGGTGAGGTTGGAAACGGTGACCTGTTCTTCCAGGGTGTTGAGGAGAGGATCCCGGTAGATCTCCCACCATTTTTCTCCCGGAACGCCGTCGCGGGGGTGCGCCTCCTTCCAGCCGGCCAGCTCCCGGAACGTCGCCGGCATGACTGCCACCGGTGTCGGGCGGATATAGTCCGGACCCACCGTGCAGGCCGTTACCATGAGCAGGGAAAGGGTCACGATGATCCTGCCAATGTATTCACGTTTGCTCATAATACTCCTGTCTCAGCATCATCCCGAACCGCCATGGAACGCGGATGACGCGGATTGGACGGATTTGCGCGGATAAGAAATCCATGATGTTCGGTTCAGTCTGATCCGCGTT
>CAIYUY010000270.1 GCA_903929485.1 uncultured Desulfuromonadales bacterium | reverse complement strand
GACAGTCGCTGTGATGGAGGTGGCCGAAGCCAGAGTCACCGTCGCTGCGGCGACACCGTTAAAGGTAACGCTGGTGGCGCCGGTGAGGTTCGTCCCGGTGATGACCACCTTGGTCCCGATGATCCCCGAGGCGGGGGTGAAACTCGTGATCGTCGGCGCCGGAATCACCGTGAAGGAGGCGGCGCCGGCCATCGTGCCGTCCCCGTTGGTCACGCTGATTTTCCCGCTGGTGGCCCCCGCGGGAACGGTGGCGCTGAGCTGCGTATCGGAAACAACGGTGAACAGTGCGGCGACACCATTGAACGTTACCGCCGTAGCGCCGGTGAGTGCCGATCCGGTAATAACCACCGTCCCCCCGATGGCGCTGGAGGCGGGGGAGAAGGATGAGACAACGGGAGGAAAGGTGACGGTGTAGGATGTTGCCGAAGCGACCGTCCCCCCCGGGGTGGTGACAGAGATCATTCCAGTGGTTGCCCCTGGGGGTACCGTGGCAGAAATGGAGGTGGCCGAAGCCAGGGTCACCGTCGCCGCGGCGACACCGTTAAAGGTGACGGAGGTGGCGCCGGTGAGGTTCGTCCCGGTGATGACCACCTTGGTCCCGACGATCCCCGAGGCGGGGGTGAAACTCGTGATCGTCGGCGCCGGAATTACCGTGAAGGAGGCGGCGCCGGCCGTCGTGCCGTCGCCGTTGGTCACGCTGATCTTCCCGCTGGTGGCCCCCGCAGGGACAGTGGCGCTGAGCTGCGTATCGGAAACGATGGTGAATGCTGCGGCGACACCATTGAACGTTACCGCCGTAGCGCCGGTGAAGGCGGAGCCGGTGATGACCACCATCCCCCCGATGGCGCTGGTAGCAGGTGTGAAGGAGGAGAGCACCGGTGGATAGGTGACGGTATAGAGAAGCGGCGAGGCGGCACTCCCCCCGGCGGTGGTCAGGACCACCGGGCCGGTGGTAGCCCCCACCGGAACCGTTGCCGTGACCTGGGTCGTGGAGTTACGGAGCACCGTGACGGCAGCCACTCCGTTGAAAGTCACCGGTACCGTCCCGGTACCAAAGCCGCTGCCGGTAATGACCACTTTGGTCCCCACCGGTCCCAAGGCCGGCGCAAGAGCGGTGATGGCGGGAACCGGAACAACGGTGAAGGTGGCGCCACCCGTCACCCCACCACCCAACCCTGTAACGGAAATTTTGCCCGTAGTCGCCCCCACGGGGACGACCGTGGTAATCTGGGCATCGCTATCCACAGTGAAAAGCGCCGCAATCCCGTTGAACGCCACCCCGGTGACCCCCGTGAAATTGATGCCGGAGATAGTTACGGTCATCCCCTCGGCGGCGGTGGCGGGAGTAAAACCGGTGATAGTAGGGGTAACGCTCACCACTGCCGTACCGCTGGTGACGCTCCCCAGCGGGTTGGTGATGATGACGTAGTAGCTCCCCGCGTCGGTTACCGCCGCAGCCGGGATGGCCAGCGAACCGGCGGTGGCCCCGACGACCGCCACGGTATCCTTGTACCATTGGTAGGTCATGGGGTCGGTCCCGGTAGCGGCCACACTCAACGCCACCGCCGTCCCCACGGTTACGGTGGTGGTTT
Source organism: uncultured Desulfuromonadales bacterium (assembly GCA_903929485.1). GTDB lineage: Bacteria > Desulfobacterota > Desulfuromonadia > Geobacterales > CAIOGM01 > CAIOGM01. Next base: position 2,962 of record CAIYUY010000270.1, on the reverse strand, counting down.
TAGGCTGGGTGGAGATCACCGGCGGCGACTGCACCAGAAGAACCGCTACCGCACTGTCCACGGCTCCGGCGCTGTTGGTGACATGCACTTGGTAGTTACCCGAAGCGGTGGTAGCCACGTTGGTGAGCCTGAGGGTGGCGGAGGTCCCCTTGGCCACGACCAGACCGTCCTTGTACCACTGATAGCTGAAGGGAGCGGTGCCGGCGGCGGACACCGAGAGGGTCACGGCGCTCCCGGCCAGGACCGTCTGGCCCGCCGGATCGGTAACGATGGAGGGGGGGACCAGGACGGTGACCAACGCAGGTGTGCTTATGGCCGTCCCTGCACCGTTTCGCACCAGGACGAGGTAGCTCCCGCCATCGGCGACGGCTCCGTTCAGGAGGAGGGACGAAGCGGAGGCGCCGGCAACCGGCCAACCGTCTTTGTACCATTGATACGAGAGTGGATCGCTCCCCGTAACCGCAACCGTCAGGGTGACGGCATTCCCCTGAACCACGGTCTGCCCCACGGGAGAAGCGGTGATGGCGGGGGGAAGGACCGTTGCGTCGTAGGCATTAACAAGGATCGTCCCCGTGGCGAGAATTGAATTTTTCGCGCCGTCATACCCGGCGTAGGTGAAACTGTCGCTGCCGGTAAAGCCGATGAAGGGGAAGTAGGTGGCGATGCCGTTGCTGAGCCCCACCGACCCGTTCTTCGGTTGGCTGATGATCCGGAGGGTCACGCCGGCCACACTCCCGGGGAGGATCATGCTCACCGGAACCCCGGCCATGGTCTGGGCGGTCACATCACCCACGGCCGGTGCAATGCTGCCGTTGGCACTGTCACTGGAAGGTCCCTGATGACAGCTGTAACAGCCGATGGTGGCGCCGCGATAAAGGGAAAATGAGCTCCCCTTGAAGGAGAGCGTCCGGGGTCCCTGGACCCTGGAGAGCTCCGTCCCCCGGTTGTCCAGGCCATGACAAGCCTGACAGGCGGTGAGACCGCCGGCCGCACCGATACTGTCGTGGTGTGAACCCACCCACGACTGGCCGATGGGGTGCATCCCGTGGGGTCCGCCGTTGGGAGTGGTGGGCACGCCGGCGGTGTGGCAGCTGGCGCACTCCGCCATGACTCCGGCATGTCCCTGAAGCTGGGTGTTACGGATGTTGTCGTTGCGATGGGAGGCGGGGAACTCCGCATGGGTGGAACCGTGACAGGCGGAGCATTGCAGCCCGCCGTGACCAGCCGAAAAGCGGTAGAGAGAGATCCCGGGAGCCGGAGTGTCGGCATTGGTGGCGAAGGTCTGGTCCACGGGAACCCGCTCGGCTCCGGTGGCGTCAAAGACCGAGGTAAAACGGATCTGCCCGTTATTGGAGGTGGCGGTACCGGTATGGCAATTCTGGCACTTGGGCTCCATGAACCACCCGACCCGGTTGCCGGCCCCCACCCGGGACATGGTGCCATGGCAGCTCTGGCACTGCATCTCCATGGAGCCGTCGGCGGCCACGGCGCTTCCCATGGCGCCCCGGAGGCAACGGGTGGTGGAACCGGGGTGACAGCGGTAACAGGCGGAACGGTTATTTGAATCGTTGAGGGTCATGTTAAGGGTCGGGTCCAACACCCCCGCATGCCTGGTATGCATGGAACTTGTCAGGGGGGGGACAGTCCCCTTCCCGTTGGCGCTGCTGAAACTGGCGGTTCCCAGAGCTTCCGACGAGTGACAGGAGGCGCAGAGGATCGGTTTACCCGCCGTCACGGTGGGGTAGAGACCGGCGGGATCAAGCCCCTTGGCCTTCAGGGCTTCGTTGTAGAGTGATGAATAGGAGCCGAACTGCCGTTCATCGTGCAGTTGAAGAATGTTGAGCCGGTATTCACGCCCCGGGACCGGATCGGTAATCCAGCCGTTGGCAGGAGCCGCGGCAGCCAGGGTATTGGCGCCGTGGCAACTGCGACAATCCATTTCGTCGGAGACAGGGAGGACGATATCACTCTGGGCAATAACGGCACTGGTCGCATCCCGGGCGACCAGGCGCATGAGCGGGTAAGGGTTCTTGTTGCCGGCATCGTCATAAGGGGTAAGAGGGATACCTTCGGCGCGAAACCAGTTCACCAGGGCGGACGCTCCCGGAGCGGGGACCGTAGCGTTCTCGAAAAGCAGGGTCTGGGGACTGTTCAAGGGGCCGGGCATGTTCCAGGCATTGAGCCCCTCGTCGGCGCTGGTGATCGGCTTGCCGAAAATAATGGCTGAAAAATCGAACCAATTCCCCTTCCCCACGGAAGTCGTATTAATGGAACCATCCGGATCAGCCACCGCCTCATAGGTCAGGGTATAGCCGCTCCCCGCCGTCACCAGTTTCCCCCCCACCACCAACTGCGCCTCGATGGTGTTGTAGGGGGGAAGAATGGAGAACTCGGAATAACTGGAATCCATGCAGTGCATTCCCAGATTGTTCCAACCGAGGATGACCGATCCCGCAGCCGTACCGCTCAGCTGAAACAGGATGCTCAGCGTGACCAGGATAAGGGACAACAGGTGACGTTTCATGAATGGCTCCTTTGTGGCGCGCGGAAATCCGGAATGGTTCAATGATCAGACGAAAGGAAAGGTTTATTACCCAAACGACGCGTCTAACTAGCTATAAAATTAACATGGCATGGAGGATTAAATGATTTGCAGGAACAAAATAGAAACAGGATTACATCTCGTACCGAAACTAGCATGCCCGACTTTAATGGTCAACTATATTTTTTTCGACATTTCCGAATATCCGGATTTCCGCGCCGCAAAGCAACCAGCGGGGTGAACGGTGCTACCCCGGTGAACAACTTAGGTGATGCGCGGGAAAATATGTACCACAACAAGGTCGGCGGAAATGTTCCGTCATGGTTCGACAAGCTCACCACGAACGGAACAGAGGGCAGTTATAAACCTTAATCCGTTCGCCCTGAGCTTGTCGAAGGGTGGGACGGATTTCTGACTGGT
>CAIYUY010000269.1 GCA_903929485.1 uncultured Desulfuromonadales bacterium | reverse complement strand
CTCGGCAACGTCTCTTACTGCCACCGTTCCCGCCGGGGCGACCACCGGAAAGATCGGCGTCACTGCTCCCGGCGGCACGGCGACCAGCACCGCCAGTTTCACGGTGATCCTCCCCCCCACGATCACCAGCTTCACCCCGGCTACCGGGCCGGTGGGGACCAAGGTGACCATTGCCGGGACGAATCTCTCCGGAGCTACCGCCATTAGCTTTAACGGGCTTGCCGCAACGACGGTGACTCTCACCTCGGCAACGTCGATTTCCGCCACGGTTCCCGTCGGCGCCACCACGGGGATCATCAGCGTCACCACCCTGGGGGGGACGGCGACATCGGCAACCGGTTATACGGTGACGATTCCACTCCCCACCGTGACCAAATTGACCCCCGCCACCGGCGGGGTGGGTACCAGCGTCACTCTCACCGGGACAAACTTTACCGGAGCCACCGCGGTGCTCTTCACCGGCGCCACCGCCGCGACTCCGGTTTCCGCTCCCTTTACCGTTATCTCCGCTACCTCCATCGTGACTGCGGTCCCTGCCGGGGCGAAGAGTGGGAAAATATCGGTGACGACTCCCGGCGGTACCGGTTCCAGCACGGCTAGTTTCACTGTCGGCGCCACGGCGGTCCTTCCCGTTATCACCGGCTTCGCCCCGGCGTCCGGTCCGGTGGGAACCATTGTAACCGTCACCGGGATCAATCTGGCGGGGGTCACCTTCGCCACTGTGGGGGGGATACCTGCCGCCGTCACGGTTCTCTCCGCAACCTCGCTCACCATTACCGTGCCGGTTGGAGCTGTTGTCGGAGCGGGAACGCTTTCGGTCACCACGGCCGGAGGGAGCGGGAGTTCCGCTACTACCTATACGGTGCTCTGAACCCCGGCACGAGAAGGGGGGCTTATTCCCGGAAGTAATTTTTGTAGAGACGCAAAGATTTTTGCGTCTCTATTTTTTTAAATAGCGCTTGACAACTCGACGAGAAGTTTCAATAGTGTGGCGGTCTGGTTTCATTTTGAAAACTGACAATCGATTAAGGGGGAACCTGTGAAAAGAGCTCATTTATTGCTTATCTCTCTGCTGTTTTGTTGCTACTGCTCCAACGCCTGGGGAGTGTCCGCCGATCCGGAAGCCAAGGTCGTTACCCAACCCGACGGGACGCAGGTCAAGATCCAGATCAGGGGGGATGAGTTCCAGGGGTGGCATGAGCTGGCGGGTACCGGTTATACCGTGCTTCCCAACCGGACAACCGGATACTGGGAATATGCGGATCAAAACCCCGACGGGACTTTGACCGGGAGCGGGATCCGGGCGGATCGCGACGGGAAGAATGCGCCATCCTTTGTGAAGAAGGGGCTCAAGCCGGGACGAAATCACGGCAATGAAGGGAAGATGCACAACATGTTGCAGGGAATCCGGACGCGACGTCAGAGTGCGCTCCTCTCCACGGGATTGTCGTCGGGATTGTCAACGGGATTGAGCGGGCCGCAGTTGGCCTGGAGTCCCGTGCCGGTTTCGGGGGCGAAAAATCTCCTGGTCATCCTCGTCAATTTCGCCGACAGGCCGCTGAGCACCACGACAACGGGATGGTACAATAAGGTATTTAATCTTGCAGACAAGTCCGTCGCCAGATTTTATGCGGATAACTCCTTTGGAGCCCTCTCCGTCAACCCCGTCAGCCATACTCAGTCGGTCGCTACCCCCGGCGTCATCTCGGTTACGGTGGGAGACAATCATCCCAACAGCGGCAGTGCTTTCAACTATGCCACCGAGTCCACCATCATCAATCATGCCCTGGCTCAGGCCGCCACGTATCTGGATTTTGCTTCCTACGACACCGACGGCAATGGTGTCATCGATCCGTCCGAGCTGAACATCTATTTCGTCTATGCCGGATACGAGGCCGCGGGCTCCACGTTGACCCCTAATATCTGGGCCCATGCCTGGGGGGGGACCGGGGTCTCTGTCGCCGGCAAGAGTGTGCCGCACTGGGCGCTTAACGGTGAACTCAACAACAGCAGCGTGCAACACCCCATGGGAGTAATCGCCCATGAGTTGGGGCATTCCATCTGCGGACTTCCCGACCTCTACGACACCACCTACGTCAATGCGGGGATGGGAAATTTCTCGCTCATGGCGGGGGGGAGCTGGGGGGTTGATGCTTCCTCCGGTGAGTATTACGGCGGTCTGACACCGGTTTCCCTGGATGCCTGGTCCAGGGAGTATCTGGGGTGGACCGCCCCCCTGGAGCCGACTTCTCCGTCATCGGTGACCCTGGGGGCCGCTCTCTCGGGGAGCGATGCCGCGTATCGTTTCATCAATCGCTCGGTGAGCACGACGGAATATTTCCTGCTGGAAAACCGTCGTCCCACCGGTTGGGATCTGGGGCTCACCGGTCTGCTGGGTACGTCTTGGCCGGGAGGAATCCTGATAACCCATGTGGACAGCAGTGTGGGAACCGTGGCGGCAAACAATATCAACACGTTTTCCGTCACCGGGCACCAGGGAGTCGTCCCCGAGCAGGGTAGCATCGCACTCTGCAACATGCTCTCCTCCACCTGTCGCGGGGATTCCACCACCCTCTTTTATTACGGCAACAACAGCGCTTGGTGCCCGTATACCGTTCCCTCCACGAACTATTATAACGGGGTATCTTCAGCCATCCATCTGAACAACATCTCGGCTCCGGGGAGCGTCATGACCGGGGACTTTTCCAGCGCCGCTCCTCCCGGTTACACGGTAAGCGGGACGGTTCACTTCGGGAGCCTCACCGGTCCCGGAGTGGCCGGCGCCACTGTTTCCATGGCCGGCGTGTCCGTCACCACGTCCGCCACCGGGAGCTACACCCTGCTGGGCATCCCCGTCGGAACGTACCTGCTGACGATTTCGGCGCCGGGATACGCTACCTACACCGATGCCGCCTATCTGGTGACCGGCGACCAGAGCGGCGTTGATTTTTCATTTTTCCCCACAGCCATTATCCTGGGGGAAAGTTTTGACACCGTTACCCCTTCTGCTCTGCCGGGGGGGTGGCTTTCCATCTCCGCGACGGGACTGGGAACCTGGAGCAGCAATGCCGGTACGGTACACCCCACCGGGGGGGGAACTCATAGCGGTTCTAATCTCGTGTTTTTCAACTCCTTTTCCGTGGGAGCCGGTAACGCGGCAACGCTGGTCTCACCCTCCTTTTCTCTCAGCGGTTTGACCGGCGGTCAGGTCAAGTTCTGGATGTATCGTGACGCCGGTTATTTCATCTCCACCGACAGGGTAGAGGTTTATGTCGGCGCCTCGGCAGCCATCTCGGGAGCAACGCTTCTGGGGACGGTCTATCGTTCCCTTTACATGACCCCGGTTGTCGCCACCGCCGGCTGGTATGAGTATCGCTTCGACATTCCCGCTCCCCTTAACGGCGACACTAATTACCTTCTCTTGAACGGTATAAGTATGTACGGCAACGATATTCATCTGGACGATATCAGCGTCAGCGCCATCGCCACCGCGGCCCCCGTCATCACCGGTATGGCTCCGACAAGCATCGTCCTGGGGGTCGAGAGCTCCGTTACCATCACCGGGATAAACCTGATGAATGCCGTCGTCTCCTTCAACTCCGGCAATGTCGGAACCATCACCTCAAACAGCTCTTCCCGGATTGTCCTTCCCCTCACCGCGACCGCCTCGGGAGAGGGAATCGTCTCCGTCACCACTGCCGACGGGAGCGCCAAGTTCCCCTTGAAGGTCACCAGCGGCATGGTTCATACCGTCACCTTCAACAGCAACGGCGGGAGCGGGGTGGCAAGTCAAGGCGTACTGGACGGAAGCAGTGCTCTTTTGCCGACTTCTCCCACCATGACCGGCTACACCTTTGCCGGATGGTATGCCGACAGTTCTCTGACGGCCCCTTTCACCTTCGCAACACCGATCTCCGCCGACATCACGCTCTACGCCAAATGGACGATCAACAACTACACCGTCACCTTCAACAGTAACGGCGGCAGCGCGGTGGTCAGCCAGAGTGTCATATATAACGCCACGGCAACGACCCCCGCGCCTCCGGCAAGGTCCGGTTACCTTTTCGGCGGCTGGTTCTCCGACCCAGCGCTGACTGCTCCCTTCGTCTTCACCACCCCCATCACCGCCACTATCACGCTCTACGCCGCCTGGACGCTACCCCCGGTTTACATCGTAAGCGGCACGATCCACGCGGGGAGTCTCACCGGTCCCGGAGTGGCCGGCGCCACCGTCGCCATGGCCGGTGTCACCGTCACCACGTCCGCCACCGGAAGTTTCACCTTGAGCGGTATCCCCGCCGGAACGTATCCCCTGACGGTCCTGGCGTCGGGATACGCCACCTGCACCGATGCCGCCCATCTGGTGGCCGGCAACCAGACGAACGTCGATTTCCGCCTTCTGGCGGCGACCGTCATCATGGGGGAAAATTTCGATGCCGTTGTCGTGCCGACACTGCCGGGGAGCTGGCTATTGTCCACCGCCATCGGAAGCGGGACATGGAAAAGCAACGTCGGTACGATCCACCCGGCGGGAGGGGGAACCCACAGCGGTTCCAATACCGTATTCTTCAACTCCTTTACGGCGCCATCCGGTAACGCGGCAACGCTGGTCTCTCCCTCCTTTTCCCTCAGCGGTTTTGCCGGCGGTCAGGTGAAGTTCTGGATGTATCGGGATACCGGTTATCCGACGCTGGCCGATAGGGTCGATGTCTACGTCAACAGCACGGGAGGGCTCTCGGGATCAACGCTCCTGGGGACGATCAATCGTTCCACCATTCTTCCCCCTGTTGTCGCCACCGCCGGCTGGTATGGGTATAGCTTCGACATTCCCGCCGCTTTTAACAGTGTCCCAACCTACCTCGTTCTCACCGGGGTAAGTGTTTATGGCAACGATCTGTATCTTGATGACATCAGCGTCAGCGGTCCCCCGGTTCTGATCCCCACCGTCACCGGCATCAGCCCGACGAGCATCGTCCTGGGGGTCGAGACCGGCGTCACCATCACCGGCACAAACCTGATGAATGCCGTCGTTACCTTCAGCAACGGCAGCGTCGGAACCGCCACCTCCAGCAGTTCCACCCAGATTGTACTTCCCCTCACCGGGACGGTCCTGGGTGACGGGAATGTCACCGTTACCACCGCCGACGGTAGCGCTAAGTTCCCCTTGAAGGTCACCAGCGGTATGGTCCATACCGTCACCTTCAACAGTAACGGCGGGAGTATTGTTCCCAGCCAGATCGTCAACTACAACGCCATGGCGACGATCCCCACTCCTCCGACGAAAACCGGTTACACGTTCAATGGCTGGTTCTCCGACGCGGCGCTGGCCACCGCCTTCGTCTTCACCTCCCCCATGGTTGGGGATACGACTCTTTATGCCAACTGGACGATCAACAGCTACCCGCTCACCGTCACCCTGGCGGGGGGGGGAACCGTTTCGGGGAGCACCACCGGTACCCCGTCCACTCTCTCTTTCCTTACCAGCGGCAGCAGTTCCGTCAGTTACGGGGCCGTCGTCACCCTCCTCCCCGGCAGAGTCGGCTTCGTCTTCACGGGGTGGAGCGGGGCTTGCAGCGGCATGGGGAACCCCGCCGATAACTCCTGTACCCTTACCATGACTGCCGCCGCCACCGTATCCGCCACCTTCGTTCCGGCGCCGGCGATCAGCAGCTTCACCCCGGTTTCCGGCTCCGTGGGGATGGCGGTAACCATCACCGGGACAAATCTCACCGGAGCCACGGCGGTGGCGTTTAACGGTACCCCCGCTTCCTCCTTTACCGTGGTCTCTGCCACACAGATAACTGCCGTGGTTCCCGTTGGCGCCACAACCGGCAAGGTCACCGTCACGACTCCCGGCGGCACGGCGACCAGTAGCGGCAGCTTTACGGTGACGCCTCCCCCTACGATTACCAGTTTTACCCCTGTTTCTGGTCTGGTGGGGACCAAGGTGACGATTACCGGGACGAACCTCACCGGCACGACCCTGGTCACCTTTAACGGTGTTGCCGCCACGACGGTGACCCTCACCTCGGCCACCTCCATCTCCGCCACGGTCCCTGTCGGCGCCACGTCAGGGAGTATCCGCGTGACCACGGCGGCGGGGACGGGAACATCGGCGACCGTCTACACGGTGACGCTGCCGGTCCCCACCATGACGGCCCTGGCCCCAACCTCCGGCATCGCCGGGGCAACGGTGACCCTCACGGGAACAAATCTCACCGGAGCCACGGCGGTGGCGTTCAACGGTACCCCCGCTTCCTCCTTTACCGTGGTATCGGCTACACAGGTAAACGTCGTCGTTCCCGTTGGCGCGGCAACCGGCAAGGTCACCGTCACGACTCCCGGCGGCACGGCCACCAGCAGCGGTAGCTTCACCGTGACGCCTCCCCCTACGATTACCAGCTTCACCCCTGTTTCGGGTCTGGTGGGGACCAAAGTGACGATTACCGGGACCAACCTTGCCAGCGCCACCTCTGTAACGTTCAATGGCGTTGCCGCCACGACGGTGACACTGACCTCGGCCACCTCCATCTCCGCCACGGTTCCGGCGGGCGCCACGTCCGGGACTCTCCGCGTGACCACGGCGGCGGGGACGGCAACATCGGCAACCGTCTACACGGTTACGCTGCCGGTTCCCACCGTGACGACCGTTGCCCCAACCTCCGGCATCGCCGGGGCAACGGTGACGCTCACGGGAACCAATTTCACCGGAGCAACGGCGGTGGCGTTTAACGGTACCCCCGCAGCCTCCTTTACCGTGGTATCGGCGTCACAGATAACTGCTCGGGTTCCCGTTGGCGCGGCAACCGGCAAGGTCACCGTCACAACCCCCGGTGGCGCGGCGACCAGCAGCGGCAGCTTTACGGTGACGCCACCCCCAACGATCACCAGCTTTACCCCTGTTTCAGGTGTGGTGGGGACCAAGGTGACGATTACCGGGACGAACCTCACCGGCGCGACCCTGGTCACCTTTAACGGTGTTGCCGCGGTGGCGGTGACCCTGACTTCGGCCACCTCCATCTCCGCCACGGTTCCGGCGGGCGCCACGTCCGGTCCCATGAGCGTGACCACGGCGGCGGGGACGGCAACATCGGCAACCGCTTACACGGTGACGCTGCCGGTACCCACCGTTACCAAACTGGCTCCCGCCACCGGCGGCGTGGGCACCAGCGTCACCCTCACCGGGACCAACTTCACCGGAGCCACCGCGGTGCTCTTCACCGGCGCCACCGCCGCCGCACCCGTTTCGGCACCCTTCACCGTCATCTCCGCCACCTCCATGGTGACTTCGGTTCCCTCGGGGGCAAAAACCGGTAAACTTTCCGTGACGACTCCCGGTGGCACCGGTTCCAGCACGACCAGTTTCACCGTGGGTGCCACGGCTGTTCTTCCCGTCATCACCAGCTTTACCCCGGCCAGTGGAGCGGTGGGGAGTGTCATTACCGTTACCGGCACCAATCTGGCGGGGGTCACCGCCGCCACTGTCGGGACAACCGGTGCGGTCGTCAAGGTCCTCTCCGCCACCTCCCTGATGATAACCGTGCCGACTGGGGCCGTCGCCGGAAAAATTTCTGTTTCCACCGCCGGTGGGACCGGTAGCTCCACCGGAACGTTTACGGTGCTCTGATCCCGGGGAGGGGACGTGCAGTCGTTACCTCAGGTGATACGCAACAAAGACTATACTCTGTCAATTACAAGAGATGTCATTCTGAGCGATAGCGAAGAATCTGCTTCTGTTTGAAAAGCAGATCCTTCGCGTTGCTCAGGATGACAGGCAGTTGGTATGTTTTTTGTCGCAAACCACCTAACGTCTTGAATTTCTCCGCGTCTCCGCGTGATAAAAAGTTGTTTTTAGGTTAAAATAGCCCGTGGGTTGATGCGTTGCATTGCCCACGGGCTTTATCTTGTCACGAGGAGTGCTCCGGAACATGAAACGGTTATTCCTGTTTGTACTGCTGTCTCTCTGCGCCGGGGGGGCTTACGCTCAACAGAGCGCCCTACCGATCCGCGTGCCGATTCTCCTTTACCATCGCCTAGGGCCGACAAAGGCCGACAGCATGACGGTGACCACGCCGGTTTTCGAATCGCACCTGAAGTATCTCAAGGAGCATGGCTACACGGTAATTCCGCTTCGGCAGCTGGTTGACTGGCTCCGGAAGAAGGCCCCGGCCCCACCCCCTCGATCGGTGGTGATCGTGGAGGATGACGCCCATAAGAGTGTCTACAGCGACATGCTCCCCCTGGCCAGGAAGTACCGGGTTCCGGTGACGGTCTTTGTTTATCCGTCGGCTATTTCCAACGCCAAATACGCCATGACCTGGGAGCAGCTGCGAGAATTGAAGAGGAGCGGTCTCTTCGATATCCAGTCCCACAGTTACTGGCACCCGAATTTCAAACAGGAAAAGCGAAGGTTGAAGCCGGCTGAGTATGAAAAACTGGTGGATATGCAGTTGAGGAAGTCACGGACAAAGCTGGAGAAGGAGCTGGGGGCTCCGGTGGAGATGCTCGCCTGGCCCTTCGGGATTTATGACGACTACCTCATTGCCCGCGCCGTGGCGGCGGGGTATACGGCTGCCTTTACCATAGAACGTCACCATGCCGGTCCCGATGATGCGCTCATGAAACTCCCCCGATACCTCCTGGCAAATGGGGATCAGGGAGAGCTCTTTGGCCGGATAGTGAGAGGAACGGCGCCCCCGGGAAAGAGCGGCTATCCTTGAATCTAAACGGCATTTGAACCACTGAGGCACGGAGACACGGAGTAAATCACTGAGAAAGTCTGACTCTTGGTTTTACCCCAGAGGGTTTGATCCAATTTTGAGCCAATGTAAATGTAAAATAATTAAATGTTTAATATTGTTCTCCGTGTCTTCGTGTCTCCGTGGTGAAATGCTTTTTCTTGGATAAAATAGTTGAGAAAAGCGCCGTACTATACTATTATCCGGTAACGTTTTGATTTGTATCAGTATTTTATTAAAAACCAACCTAAATCATAGTTTTTTTCATGCAAAAAGGAGGAGTTTTCATGTCCGCCACACCCCTCGTCCCGTATTCATCCCTTACTGACAATCTTTTCACCGCGCTGACTGATGGTTCGCTCACCTTGGTTGGTTCCGTAACCTTGAACGCCTCCGCCCCCCAAGCGGTAAATATGTATGACGGAACACTCAATCTGGGTATCGGCGCCGGTCTGCTCCTGACCTCGGGTCATACCCCCGGTCTGGTCAATGATATCGGTTGGGACGGTACGGATAACGGCGCCGGCGGCGATCCCGATATCGATGCGGTGGTCAATTCGGTATTTCAGACCCAGTCTTACGATGCCACTACGCTGGCCTTCAGCTTTACAACAACCAATGCGACTGCAACCTCAATCAGCTTCGACGTGGTTTTCGGTTCCGAGGAGTATCCCGAGTGGGTGGACCAGTTCGTTGACTGCGCGGTTGTCATGGTTAACGGGGTCAACTACGCCCTCTTCAATCACGATCCGGCTCACCCCTTGAGCGTCATCAGTTCCAATCTTGCGGCGGGATATTTCAACGACAATGCGGACAGCCACCTGAATATTCAATACGACGGGGTCAGTAACGTCCTTAAGATCGTCGCTCCCATCAATCCCGGCCAGACCAATACCATCAAGATCGGCATCGCCGACACCGGCGACCATGTCTATGACAGCGGTATCTTCATCGCCAACCTGAGCGCGGGGAACACCCCCGGTTCGGGTGTGGTGGTAACCGTCCCCGGCACCGGGGGTGACGACACCATTACCGGTTCCGCCAAGGATGAACTCATCGACCTGAAGGGGGGGAACGATGTGGCCTACGCCGGTGGGGGCGATGACATCGTGGTGGGGGGGGGCGGCAACGATATCATCTACGGCGGCACGGGCAACGATGTCCTTGAGGGGGATGCGGGCAACAATATCCTGGACGGTGGTGATGGTACCGACACCGCGGTGTTTGCCGGGAGTAGCACGGATTACTCGGTCTCGCATGATGCGGTGACGGGTAGTTACACAATCAGTAAAGCCGGAGAATCCGATATTCTTACCACGATCGAACAAGCTAAATTCAGCGATGGGCTTTTCGATTTTGTTAATGGTCAGATGGTTTCACATTCCAATCCTGTCGTCACCCCGACCAACAGTCCGGGGAGCGTGACCATCAGCGGTATCGCCATGGCCGGCAAGACATTGACGGCAATTGCCACCGATCCCAACGGTATTGGCGTAACATCGGTCATTACCTACCAATGGCAGAGTTCCGGCAACGGCACCGTTTGGACCAATGGCGCGACTACCCAGACTTACACCGTAACCGCGGGTGATGTGGGAAAGCAGATCAGAGTGAACGCAGGTTACACTGATCTCCTTAGTTTTGTGGAAGCACCCGTGAGCGCCTCGGTAACCATTGCCCAGGCAACGTCAGGAATTTCCATCAAGCCCATGGTTATCTCCGCGCCTCCCGGGGCAAGCGTGATGGATCCGTTGACGACGCTTATCAAGAACGCCGTTGACCTTGGTTATACTCCCAATCAAGCCACGCTGGCAGTAAAGAGTGTTTTTGGTATTGCATCAACGATTAATATTCCCACCTACGATGCCTACGCCATTCTGTCTAAACCTTCGTCGGATGCAACGGCGCTTGCCTATATGAAACTTGCCGGACAGGTCGCCATGACGGCATCGGTGTCCGATCCCACGGGTATGAATCTTACTCTGGCCGTTTTGGCGGCTGCAACTGCAAATGCCAAGCTTGACCTGGCAAATACAACTGATCTTGCCACTGCCGGACTAGACGCTTCGTCTGTATCCGCGGTTGCGGGACTTAACAAGGATATGAAAGACGCCGGCAGTTTCAGCACGATCAAGTCCGTTTGGAACGATTGGGCCGGTAAACAGGATCAGCTTAAGCCATTTTCGAATCACCTTGAGGTTATCAGCGTTCACATCAACCAGGCCCCCACGGGGAGTTCGACTGCGGTGCTCCCCGACGCGCAGCTTAATACCGGTTACGTGATCCAGAAGAGTGTTTTTCTGGCGGGCTTTACTGATCCTGAAAACAATCCGCTTTCGGTTACCTCCATCACCTCTGATGCCGGCAATCCGGTCATTGACAACGGTAATGGGAGCTGGACCTTTACTCCGAGCAAGGAGGGTCCGCATGAGGTGAATTACACGGTATCCGATGGCAACGGCGGCACAATCGGAGCCAGCGTCATGGTCGTGGTGCAGACCACTCCACCCATGACCCTGGATGCGCCACCGGCCGCAGCTCCATATGTTGATACTGAAATATATGACACTAATTTGCCACCTGCGGCCGGTACGCTGACGGTGAGTAACGCCGCCGGCGGAACACTGACCTTCGGTATCGACGGCATCACCCCAGCCACCGGCTTTGCAGAAAAGATCGGCATTTATGGAGCGTTGAGTGTCAACACCTCGACAGGTGGCTATACCTACACTCCCGATCCTGTCGCCCTCAATGCGCTGACCGCAGCCGACACACTTGTCCACGATAGTTTTGTGTTTACCGTTTCGGACGGCCTGGGTGCGACCGCCACGCAGAATTATACCGTGGATTTGACCGGGGCCAATGACCTCTTGGTTGTCGATCAGGTCATTACAGACGTGGTGGATACAGTCGGGGATGATCCTATCTCTCTGCTGAAAGGCTTCATCACGACGCAGAACGTGGACAACAGCAGTAAGGCGGTGAGTTACAGTGTCGATAATGGGATCGGCAACTACGGGACTCTGGCTGTCGACTCAGTCTCAGGCGCCTACACGTATACTTCGTTCGACCTTAACTGGATGCCGGAAGGCTACTTCGACACAGATCTCTTTGCGGTCAAGGTGACGGACACCAATGGCGCCACCACCACGCAGAGCTTCATGGTGAACGTCACCGGAGCTAATGATCCCACCAGTTTCGACGGCGCAACAACGGGTCTGGTCGCCGAGAACGGTACCCTCATCGCCGGCGGCACACTTACCGTCTCGGATCGTGACACGGGGGAAGCCGTGATCACCGTCCAGAGTGGAGCACCCGGCGTTTATGGCGCCTTCAGTATCGGCACGGATGGTGTCTGGAGTTATACGTTGAACAACAGTTCACCTGCCGTAATGACCCTCAATTCGGGGCAGAGTGTTACCGATACCTTTGCAGTGGCGACCGCCGGGGGAGTTTCGCAGAATATTGACATTATGATCAACGGGGCTAATGAAATCATTAATGGGACGGCCACTGCCGATACGTTGAACGGGACCCCCTATGGCGATACCATCAGTGGAATGGCGGGCAACGATATTCTGAACGGTTATGCGGGAGATGATACCCTGGACGGCGGCGTGGGAATCGACACGCTGGTCGGTGGTGACGGCAATGACACCTATATCGTGGATAACTCCATTGATGTCGTGAGTGAAACCAATGCATTAGCCGCGGGCGGGATCGATCTGGTCAAATCGTCCGCCACCTATATGCTGGGAAATAATGTGGAAAATCTGCTTCTTACCGGTACAGGGGCTATTAATGGAACGGGGAATGCCCTGAACAACATCATAACCGGCAACAGCGGCAATAACGCCCTTGACGGCAAGGCGGGAATAGATACCTTGGATGGCGGTGAAGGTTCAGATACGTATCTCTTTTATCTGGCCTCCGATCACTCGGCAGCCGAGATTACCGATACCGGGCTCTCAGGTGTCGATGAAGTCCGCTTTGCCGCCCCCACGGCTAGTACCTTGACCTTGTATGCCGGCGATACCGGCATCGAGCGTGTCGTGCTGGGCACATTGTCCACCGCGAACGTGGCTCTCAACACCGATACTCATCTGGTTACGAGCCCGCTAACAATCGTCGGCAATGCCGCTGCCAATATCATGATCGGAACCGGCTTCAATGATACGTTGTCAGGAGGAAAAGGAGCCGACCTGCTTACAGGCGGGGCTGGGATGGATACTTTTACCTTTGTAGCGGGCGATAGCGGGCAACTAACCAATTTCGACAAGATTACGGATTTTACCAAAGGTGTTGTGGGGAGTGGTGATCTGATTGACTACGCCGTCAATCTCACCATAGGAGGCTCCTCTGTCGCTGCCACCCCTACTCAAGCATTCATTGATTCCACGACGGGTGTTGCCACCTTTGCGGCATCGTCAGGGACTACCCTGACCGATGCTCTCGCAGATATTGCGACCCGGTTCACTGCCGCGACGGACAGTCAGGGTGAATTCGCTCTCTTTACCGTCGGTGGCGCGGGAGATAATTATCTGTTTGTTTCCGATGGAACGGCGGGTGTTACTTCCAACGATCTGGTGATTCAGTTGGCGGGGGTCACCTCAGTCGGTCAGGTCAATCTCGCCGGCGGGAATCTTACTCTGATCGCTTAAACCAAAATAGAGGGAGTTTATTATGTTAGCAAAGATGATGGCGGGTCTGGCATTGATGGCGATGATGGGGGGTGCCTGGGGAACGGCGCAGGCGTCTTTTCTCCCCTATGATAATCGTACGGACTTTAACGCCCAAGGTACAATTACGCAAAACTACGGATTCGGGGATGTTTCCGGACAACAAGATAGTGTTTACACAACTCACGGCGTCACTTATACCGCCGGCAGTAATTTTGTTTTCGATCCGGCATATCTTTTGGGCAACATTGCTAATGTCTTGGCAAACGACTTGGGAGGATCTATTCCCGCGGCAGTCAACGGTACGGACAGTACGATGCTTGCCTTTGAATTGGGGACTCTTCTCGGTGCAGACTCTACCATTTCGCTTGTCTTGACCACAAATCTGACCACGTATCCTCCGGTTACCTTGTCGATCACGGATGTGAGCGCCGGCATGACCTTCTTCGGGTATGTGGCCACCGGTGCCGGAGAGTATTTTACCGGTTTTACCCTTGACGGCGGCGCACCCGCCATCACCAACGTTACCCTCGGCAACACCGCTGTCCCGGAACCGACAACCTATCTCCTCCTCTGTATCTCCCTGGGGATTGTCGGCTATGCCCGGAAAAGGGCTTTGTCACCAACTCGTTGACATCGCTGTCATTCTGTTTTTGAGCTTGTCATCTTCAACATCCAGTACATCCCCGTCAAATTGAATTTCTCCTTGGCGAGTTACTGATACTGCACATAGAGCGGCTGCGGGCATAATTTGAGAAGATCCTGGGGAGTCATGAGTGGCTCCCCTTTTTTTGTGTCGTTATGGTAGAAGAGCTTGAAACCGGTGTACTGCACCGGTTCGGCCACCACGTAATCCTTGTACGAGTCACGCTTCAGCCAGGGGGAACCCCAGCCGTCCATGTTCATGACGATCTGGACCTGGGGGCGCCGGATGATCTTGCCGGCGTTGGTGACGCCATGACCCGTAAACCGGTGAACCACCAGCAGCTTGGGGGGGAGCTTGTACCTTGTCGTCAGGTCGGACAGGTACCCGGAAACGTAGTTCACGTCGGCGGCATCATAGGTGCCGATGACCGTCCCCGGTCTTTTCCCGCTCCCGATGAGATTGAACTCCGGGTCCATCCCCAGATGAACATCGGGATTCTTCAGTATCCACTCAAAACGGGGGAGGAGTTTCCGGATATCCTCATGGCCGGTCTGGATATCGATGAAGAGGAGGGCATGGGCCTCCTTGGCCCATCCGTAGACTCGGTTCACGATTTCGTCGATGACGACCATCCGATAGAGCCCTGCCTTTCCCGGTGTCCCCTGGGCCACCACGGCGATGAGATGCAGGGCGGGCTGCACCGGAACCGCCGGATCGGCCTCCTGCCACCGCCCGACCTCACTCTTCAGTCTTCGCAACATCTCCTCTTTCGGTACCTCACCCAGTATCCCCATCTTTTTGGAAAGGGGATTGCCGTAGTAGGCCACGATCCGTTTCCCCGGCAGGATCGAGCCGGGGAGGAGGGGAGGGGAGGTCACGGGCCAGCCGCATCTCTTGGCAAAGTCGGGATTCTCCCCGGCCTTGTAGTTGATCCGGGGCAAGCCCTTCTTCGCCGCCGTCGTGGCAGGGATGAAGGGGGCCGGCTTGACGGCGGGTTTGGCCGCCGGGATGTTCTCTCGACTATCCTTGCAACCCGCAAGGGAAAGCGCCAGGACAAGGAGGGGGAGGAGATATCTGCACAGGTGGGTGACATATGGTTGCTTCACGGGAATTCCTTTTAATAAAGGTAGCATTACCCTTGACATTCTACATCATGAACAGCCATAGTCGCTTAAAATTTCTTGAAAGGTTACGCTCATGCCTGACGTTAAACAGACTTTCCGGTTTCTCCTTCTTTTCCTGTTCGTCTTCCTGACCGCTGCTTCCACCCTGTATGCGCAGGTGGGAGGGGGGTATACCGCGGGGGGGCTCCAGGGGGAATATTTCGCCAACGGTACTCTCAGCGGTACGCCGGCATTCACCCGGCGCGAGGTCCGTCTGGATTTCGACTGGGGAACCATGTCTCCGGTGGGGGGCTCCAACGATCCCCGTTATGGAACATTCCCTCATGACAGCTTCTCCGCGCGCTATACCGGTCAGGTTGTCGCCACCTTCTCCCAGACGTACACCTTCAAAACTATCGCCGATGACGGAGTCCGCCTACTCATAAGGCCGGAGGGGAGCGGGGTCTGGAGCACCCTCATCGATGCCTGGGGTGCTCCGGCCACCAGCAGCGGTACGGCAACGCTGGTGGCCGGCCAACGCTATGATCTGAAGGTGGAATATCGTCAACTCACCGGAGCGGCGCTCCTTCGCCTCCTCTGGTCAAGCCCCGGCACCCCCGAGGAGGTCATCGATCCGGTGGTGGACGCCGGTATCAACGTCACCAACTGGGTGCAGGGTTTTGCCGACATTGTCAAATGTGCGCGCAACTCCTGGCAGCAGAATGGGAACGGAGCGGTGGTGACGGACTTGAACGGCTGGCCCACGAATGATGCGTCGCTGGTCATTCAGGAGTCCATGAACAGCGGGCTGGATCTGGACCCGCTCATGACCGGGACCATCGCTTTCTCCTTCACCGGCAAGGCCGATGTGGATGTGACCAGTGGGAACCTGGATCGCGCCTCTCTTACGTACAGTTACGATGCCGCCACCAACAGCAGCAGCGGCTCCTTCTCCACTCAATTAAAGCACTGGAATGCCTCCTATTTTGCTTTTACCAATTCCGATCGCGATGGCCGGAGCCCCCCCCGCAAAAACGGCATCACCAACCTCCGGCTCATGCGCCCCCGGACTCCGGG
>CAIYUY010000268.1 GCA_903929485.1 uncultured Desulfuromonadales bacterium | reverse complement strand
GGGGGTAGCCATATGACGGGATGAATACCGCCATATGGCGGCAGGAGGATGTCCAACTTCGCAACAAATGTGGCAAATCAGCTTCTGACCCGAACACGGTGCGGTTCAACAATAACCAATTTTCCATGAAAACTACTCATATCAGAATTATTAACGATATCCGACAAGTTTTTTGCAAATAGCCGGTATATTCTCCGGGTGGTTCTTCAACTGAATGGCGAGTATCCCTTTAAACTGTTGTGGCGGATATCTGATCAAATCTGAAAAATCACCGTTAAGAGTGAGAAGGATAGCTCCGGATTCCTGTGCTTTTGTAATGACCACCGGATCCGGCGAATCCATTGGTAGATGTTCCCGCAACGCCAAGACAACATCACCTCGCTCCCGAAAAAAGTTGATCAGGGAATTGATCCGCAAACAGTCTCAGGCTCATGCCGCCAACTCGTACTCTGAAAGGTCACGAGCATAATCAAGACACGCAAAAATCTGAACCGAAGTGATCTCCGGAAACTCCTCCATAATTTCCGCATGACTCTTTCCGGCGGACAAATAGCCCAGAATAAGGCTAACCGGAATCCGCATTCCATTGATCCTGGGTTTGCCCTTAAGTACGTCAGGGGAAGATACTATATGATCTTTCCAGTTCACCGGCATAATTAACATTCTCCTTATTGCCACATAAGATAAACATCCGGATATGGCTTCATGCAAAAAAGAGGATGATCAGTCAGGATTTTTTCCGCCGACATTTCGCACCCACCTGAAGAAAAATCATATTTTGGCGGTTCAGCCGACATCCGTTCGTCCTGAACTTGTCCAAGGGCTCACTACGAACAGAAAATCGTGTTCGATGAACAGCTACGATATGGATGATTTTATCGTGATCAAGTATCCCATGAATTTTTTTGATTTTTATGTTAGTCCTTACCGAAGTACTCCTCTTGTTTCATCCCAGTCAAAGAAAATCGTGATTTTATTGGCGGAAACCGCATTTTGTCCCACAAGCAGATCCTTGCCCTGCTCAGGATGACAAGCAAGAAACAGGCTGATCAACATCTCAAACCAGGGGAACGGGAATCTCCTTGAGGATGCTTCGCAGCAACTGCTCCTTGTTGAAGCCTTCCCGGTCCGAGGCAACGATGAGACGGTGGCCCCCCACGGGAAGAGCCAGCTCTTTCACATCCTCGGGGATGACATAGTCGCGTCCCTGAAGATAGGCGTTGGCACGACTCGCCTCGGCCAGATTGATCGCCGCCCGAGTGGAGAGACCGGAGAGGATGAGGGGATGACGCCGGGTGGCGGCAACGATCCGATAAAGATAGTCCGTCACCTTTTCCGACAGGAACACCCGTTCCCGCACCGACCGCTGGGCCTCCAGGAGCGCCTGGGTGGAGATGACAGGGGTCAATTTTTTCAATTCATCCCGGATGCTCCCGCCGCGGATGATGGCTTTCTCTATCTCCTCGGGTGGATACCCCACGCCGGTGCAGAGAAGAAACCGGTCAAGCTGCGATTCGGGGAGGGGATGAGTCCCCACCTGCTCCGCCGGGTTCTGAGTGGCCACCACGAGAAACGGGAAGGGGAGATCATGAGTGGTTCCCTCCACGGTGACCTTACGCTCCTCCATCGCCTCCAGGAGAGCGCTCTGGGTCTTGGGCATGGCGCGGTTGATCTCATCCACCAGGAGGAGATTATTGAAGAGCGGTCCGGGGATGAAGGTGAAGCGGTTTTCGTCCCGGTTGAAGATGGAGAGGCCGGTGATATCCGAGGGAAGGAGATCGCTGGTGCACTGGATACGGCCGAAGGAGAGTCCCAGAACCCGTGACAGCGCCAACGCCAGGGTTGTTTTGCCGAGGCCGGGGATATCCTCCAGAAGGAGGTTTCCTCCGGCAAGAAGGGCGATGACGCAGAGACGGATCGTTCGCTCCTTCCCCTGCAGAAAGCCGGCCAGGGTCTCCACCACCGCCAGGATGTCGTCACGCCGGGGAAGCGAGGTTCGAGGTTCCATGTTCTACGTTCCATGTTCTACGTTCTAGGTTCTAGGTTCTAGGTTCTAGGTTCTAGGTTCCATGTTCTACGTTCTAGGTTCTAGGTTCTAGGTTCTACGTTGGAGAAAACAGTGAGAAGGAGTTTATCACAGAGCACGGCAGGGGTGCAAAAAAACTTCTCGTTCCCAAGCTCCAGCTTGGGAATTGCCATGTTTACAAAGCTCCAGCTTTGATGCTCTCGCCAATTCCGTCATTGCGAGCGACTTGTGCTGAGCGTAGTCGAAGCAAGCGAAGCAATCCAGTATCTTGCTAACTGCATTAAACTACTAAGATTGCTTCGTCGCTTCGCTCCTCGCAATGACGTCTTGAGAGAGAATTGTCGAGAGCTCCAGCTTGGGAACAAGAGAACCCGAACATACCCCCTCCAACGCAGAACCTAGTACCCTGTCCGGCTTGAATTTACGGTATGAACCGAAAAGAACTCAGGCATCACGCGGATAAAATCTGATAAATTCGGATAAAAGCGGATCAAGCTATAGGTTTAAATCAGATTTTTATCGGATTTTATCCGAATTTATCCGCGTGAAACGATTTGGAATGTAAGATTTACTACCTGCCATATCCCCGAAACTTTAAGCCGGACAGGGTACTAGAACATAGAACGTAGAACATAGAACCGCGCTCTTTTGAACCTTGAACCTTGAACCTTGAACTGTTATGATGCCGCTTATTCCGAGCACCCCTTATTACCCGAGGCTCACCATGAAATATATCAGCACCCGTGGCGGCATCGCCCCCATCAGCTTCAAGGACGCGGTCATGATGGGGCTCGCCACCGACGGCGGCCTCCTCCTCCCCCAGGTGATCCCCACACTGGACGACCTCACCCTGGCCCGCTGGCGCACCCTCCCCTACCGGGATCTGGCCTTCGAGATCATCTCCCTCTTTGCCGACGACATCCCGCCGGAGGAACTGAAACAGCTCATCAACCGCTCCTACGACCGCTTCACCCACCCTGAGATCACCCCACTGGTGGCAAAGGATGGAGTTCATATCCTGGAACTGTTCCACGGCCCCACCCTGGCCTTCAAGGACGTGGCGCTGCAATTCCTGGGGAATCTCTTCGAGTACCTCCTCAAGGAGCGGGGGGAAAAGATGAACATCGTCGGCGCCACCTCCGGCGACACCGGGAGCGCCGCCATCCACGGAGTCCGGGGTAAAGAAAACATCAGTATCTTCATCCTCCATCCCCACCTGAAGACCTCGCCGGTGCAGGCGCTCCAGATGACGACGGTAACCGATGACAACGTCCATAACATCGCGGTGACGGGGACCTTTGACGACTGTCAGAACATGGTCAAGGGGTTCTTCGGCGACTTGGAATTCAAGGAAAAGTATTCCCTGGGGGCGGTGAACTCCATCAACTGGGCACGGGTCCTGGCCCAGGTGGTCTACTATTTTTATGCCTCCTTCCGGGCGACAGGAGATCCGGCGGAAAAGGTGATCTTCTCCGTCCCCACCGGAAACTTCGGCGACATCTTCGCCGGCTACATCGCCAAGCGGATGGGGCTTAACATAGACAAACTCCTCCTGGCCACCAACGAAAACAACATCCTTACCCGCTTCATCAACGACGGCGACTACTCCCTGGGGAGGGTGGTTTCCACGGTCTCCCCCTCCATGGATATTCAGGTGGCCTCCAACTTCGAGCGCTACCTCTACTACCTCTTTCATGAGAATCCCGATGCAGTCCGCCGGGCGCTGGAATCCTTTGGCGAAAGCGGCCGGATGAACTTCAGCTTGGAGCAGCGCCGCCAGGTGGGAGAACTCTTTCTCTCCCGGTCGGTGAATCAGGAAGAGACATTGAAGACAATAGCAGACTTTCATAATGAAACCGGCTACCTGCTTGACCCTCATACCGCCGTGGGGGTCCGGGCTGCCCAGGATTTCACCTCGCGGGATATTCCGCTGATCTGTCTGGCCACCGCCCATCCCGCCAAATTTGACGAAGCGGTAGTCAACGCCACCGGCGTCCAACCGGAGCGCCCGGCAGTGCTGGACGGCATCGAGGGTCTCCCCACCCGCTGCGAGCTCATGGAAAACGATCCGGCAGCGATCCGGTCGTTTATCCAACGACATGCCATATGAGTATGCCCCTCGACTGGAGCACCATCGACACCGTCCTCCTGGACATGGACGGAACCCTTCTTGACCGTCATTTCGACGACCATTTCTGGATGGAGCATGTCCCCAAAACCTGGGGGAGAAAAAACCGGGTTCCCCTGGATGAGGCCAAGGAACTTCTTTACGCCCAGTTTCGCTCCCAGGAGCGTACCCTCAACTGGACCGACCTGGACTACTGGTCAGAGCGCCTGGGGCTGGACATCCCGCTCCTGAAACTGGAGGTTGAGCATCTCATCGCCGTTCACCCCGGCGTCACCGAATTCCTTTCCTTCCTCCGGCGCCATGGCAAACATAGTTGGCTTGTCACCAACGCCCACGGCAAGACTCTTGACCTGAAAATGAAAAAGACTCGGCTGGGTCCTCTGTTTGAGGGAATCATCTCCGCTCACGACCTGGGTCTTCCCAAAGAGGAGCTGCAATTCTGGGGGAAGCTCCGAGAAAAGGTCCCCTTTGAGCCAAGCCGCACACTCCTGGGTGAGGACAGCGAAACCAACCTGGGGACCGCCGCCGCCTACGGCATCGCCCACCTCATCTACGTCAGCCGCTACAGCTCCGTCATCCCCCCCATCCCGTCAAAAGAGTACCGCTCCATTCACTACTTCACGGAGCTGATCTCCGGGTGAGGGGGAAAGAGTTGCTCTCCCCTTCTATCCCCTTGAAAGAGACGTAACGATCCGGTTTTTCTTCCTGTACCATCTTATTCTCCCCTGGAACCGAATGCTTAATTTTTGACCAACGACGATCTCTTTATCGGCAGGAAAGGCGCCGCGGCTAACCGTGTTGATAGCCGGTTGAACAGTGGCAGCTGCCGCAGCCGCAGATCCTCCGGCCGCAGCTTTCGCAGCCGGGGTTCTCCGGGTCGCGACCATCCACGGTGTTGCCGCAGACACTGCACTCGTAGCGGAAAAAAGCAAAACCGCAGTCCCTACAGAGTAGTTGATGCGGCTCTCCCGGTTTGGGAACGATATGCATGGAGCCGCAGATCAGGCAGATACTCCCCATCTCCTTCGAATTTCTGATGCCGTCACGGTTTTTACGATACCGTGCGAACAGCATTCCGGCTCCCTCCCGCTCCCCTGTTTCCACCTCTTTCATCTCTCCCCTCCCGGTATTCCCCCCTCCTGTTGCAAATTAGCTGCCGACTGCCGATTCTCAGCGGACCTTGTCCGTTTTTTTTCGCAGGGTCGGCATGGCGCACCATTCCGCCGATAGCGAGGAATCCGTTTCTTTTTTTTTACAAGCAGATCCTTCACTCCGTTCAGGATGACAAGCCGGAAAGCGGAGGACAAGCAAGGGAACGAACGACAGGCTGGGACAAGACAAATAGAGAAAGAGTCTCCGGCTGCCGACAAAGTCTAATTTTGCCCACCACGCCCATTGGCAATATTTTTATTTAAAAAGTGTTTACTAATTATTTAAATAGTGATAAACATATTGCCATTGAAAATAAGATATGTTTTAATTTTATAATCAAGGATAATGAGACCTACCCACAAAAGAGATCCTACCTACACAACGAGAGAGAGCCATGACTAACTGTGCGGAAGAAATCAGACACCAGCTATCAGGGGAGTGGACCATCTCCGAAATCGACTCTCAATTTAACTCACTGAACGAGACATTGCGGAAGCTGCCACTTGGCGGAAAAAAATCAGTCCAGGTGGACTGCGCCGGGATCGGCAGTATCGACATGAGCGGTCTGCAACTCATCCACGTCTGGATGGAGTGCGCCAAGATGCAAGGGGTCACCGTTGAGCTGATGAATACCCCCAACTGCATGCGACAGAGTATCAGACAGTTGGGATTTGAGCAGTACTTCACGGAAAACGGATCTGTCACTGCATGAAAACGATCACCTCCTCAGGCAGATGAGACAACGACCAGGGAGACGACATGATTGATGTTGACATGAGCCAATTCAACCAGCTTTTCTTCGAGGAGAGCGCCGAACATCTGGCTGAAATGGAGCGGATATTTTTGGCCATGGATCCGGCTGATCCTGATGAGGAAGAGCTTAATGCCGTATTCCGCTCGGCTCACTCCATCAAGGGGGGGGCCGGTACGTTCGGATTTCCGGATATGACTGTCGTTACGCACGAACTGGAAACCCTGCTGGATAAAATCAGACATGGTGAAATGGCTCTCACAGCCCGGATGGTGAATGTTTTTTTGCTGGCCGGTGACGCCATCGGGATGCAGCTGACCGGTCACCGTGACGGCGTCAAGGTGAGTGAGCAGTTTATTCAAAACGTCGTGGAACAACTCGGCGCAATCTCCAGTGACACCCCTCCCTTCGTCACCCCGCTCACTCCGGCGGGATCACCTTCGTCGCCGCAAAAGGAGAGTGAAGCGACCTCCCCCTCGACCTATGGCATCATCTTTACCCCCCCTGCAAACTTGTATACCCGCATGGTCCGGATGGAGCCGATTTTCCAGGAACTGGCGGCCATGGGCGATTTCACCGTCTGCTGCAACATCGCCGTGCACCATGAGTTCCGGAACTATGACCCCACACGCTGCCTGGCTATCTGGGAGATGACCCTGACGACCTGCCGGAGCGCCGATGAAATCATCGATATATTTATCTTCGTGGCCGACACCGAGGAGCTCAGCATCGTAAAGCTTCCGTCGGCGGCAGCCGATGATGCGGAAGCCATCGTTCTCCCTGCCGGTTCCACTCCTGCTCCCCATGGGAAAGGAGCCACCACCTCTCTCGGCCGGCGTCATGACGATCACGTCGAAGCTTCCTCCATCCGCGTGGGTGTGGCCAAGGTCGATCAACTGATCAACCAGATGGGGGAACTGGTCATCACCCAGGCCATGCTGGCCCAGAGCGCCAAACAACTTGACCCGGTAAAGTTTGAAAATCTGCATCGCGCCCTGTCGCTGCTGGAGCGGACTACCCGGGATCTGCAGGAAAGTGTCATGTCCATCCGGATGGTTCCCATCAGCTTCATTTTCAATCGATTCCAGAGGCTGGTGCATGACTTGGCTGAATCCATGGGGAAACAGGTCGAGCTGAAACTGGTGGGAGAGACGACGGAACTGGACAAAGGGTTGATGGAAAAACTGGCCGACCCTCTGACGCACTTGGTGCGCAACAGCCTGGATCACGGCATCGAGTCGCCGGAGATACGGATGGCCGCCGGCAAGCATCCCGGCGGCGCCATCACCCTCAAAGCCTCCCAGCAGGGTGGGCGATTTCTGGTGGAAGTGACCGACGACGGCGCCGGATTGAATCGGGAAAGAATCCTCGCCAAAGCCGCCAAAAACGGACTCCCCCTCTCCGATGCCATGAGCGACGAAGAGGTCTGGTTATTGATCTTCTCCCCGGGTTTCTCCACCGCGGACCAGGTCACCGACATCTCCGGTCGCGGGGTGGGTATGGACGTGGTGCGGAGAAACGTCACCGCCATGGGAGGGAGGGTGTCACTTTCTTCCCATGAGGGGAAAGGAAGCCGCGTGCTGATTTCCCTGCCGCTGACGCTGGCCATATTGGACGGCCTCGCGGTGCGGGTGGGAAGAGAGACGTTCATCATCCCGCTGAACTCCGTCATCGAGTCGCTGCAACCGCGAACCGAAGAGCTGAACGAGGTGGCGCGCGGAGAGAGCACGGTGCATGTGCGCGGGGAATATCTCCCGCTGATCCGCCTGGGAGAGCTGTTCCATATTGCCGGAGCGGTCCGGCGCCCGGAAGATGCCATAGTCATGCTCATCGACGCCGAAGGAGAACAGTTGGCGCTGCTGGTGGACGAACTGTTAGGGCAGCATCAGATGGTGATCAAGAGTCTTGAGACCAATTACCGCAAAGTAGCCGGCACCGCCGGAGCGACCATCCTGGGTGACGGCCGGGTCGCCCTGATTCTGGATGCGGTGGAGATCGTCCGGCTTTGGCGAAAGTGACGAAGAGGAACCATCTATTCGGCAAACCAGACCTTAAACAACGGAGAGAGACATGAGAAGAAATGAGCAAGCAACTTTGAGTAGCGAGGAAGGGACACGGGAGTATCTCACCTTCACCCTGGGTAAAGAGGAATACGCCATGGACATTCTCAAGGTACAGGAGATCCGCGGCTATGATTCGGTTACCCACATCGCCAACTCCCCCGGTTTCATGAAGGGGGTCATCAACCTGCGCGGGGTAATCGTGCCGATTATCGACATGCGGATCAAGTTCAACCTGGAGCAGGTGGTCTACGACGAGTTCACCGTGGTCATCATCATAAATATCCTCGGCCGGGTCATCGGCATGGTCGTGGACGGTGTTTCCGACGTGGTCACGTTGCCGCCGGAGCAGATCAAACCGGCGCCGGAGTTCGGCGCCGGCGCCCATGCCGACTACATCACCGGTATCGGCACGGTAAACAAGCAGATGCTGATCATGGTGGACATCAACCGCCTCATCGCCAGCGAGGAGATGCAATTGATGGAAATGGCCGACGAGCAACTGGACTTGGCCGCCTGATTCCGGAAGAGCAAGTAACCCACAAGGAGGAATACCCTGTGAACTGGTACAACAATCTCGATCTCAAGAAGAAGCTCCTCGGCGGCTTCATCCTGGTAGCGCTCATCGCGGGGGCTGTCGGCACGGTGGGCATCACGAAGATCAAACAACTGGATGACGCAGACACGGCGCTCTACGAGCTAAACGCCAAACCGCTGGGCCATTTAACCGGCATTATCGATGGATTCCAGAAAATACGGGTCAACATCCTCTATTCACTGCTGTACGCCGGAAACGCAGAGAAGCTGAAGGTTTTCCAGGCCAAAATCGAAGAGTATCGCAAGGATATCACGGAGGAATTGGCGCTCTACGAGAAAGGGGACCTGGACGCCGAAGACAGGAAATTGACGGCGGACCTGAAGAGCGGGCTGGCCGGCTATGACCAATTGACGAAAAAGTTGCTCGATCAGGCGGCTGCGGGAAAACAGCAGGAAGCCATGAAATTCATAGAGACCGATGGCGCCGCCGTTGTAAATCAGATGCGCACACTCCTCAAGGATTCGATCACCATGAAGGTAAAAGACGCCAAGGGGAAATCCGACTCAAACACCCTGCTGGCCAACGGCGCGGTGAAGGTCATGATCACCCTGGTGGCTGCCGCCGTACTCCTGGCCATCGGCTTGGGGATCTTCATCAGCCGGGTCATCATGCTTCAGTTGGGCGCCGATCCCAAGAAAGTCGGTGAGGTCGCCAACTTGGTCGCGGCAGGCGATCTTTCCCACGATATCCAGCTTAACTTCGGAGACAATTACAGCGTCATGGCCTCCATGAAGAGGATGGTTGACAACGTCAGGGCGCTGGTGAGCGATGCGACCATGCTCTCCAGGGCGGCGGTGGAAGGGAAACTGGCCACGAGAGCCGACGCCGCCAAACACCGGGGAGACTTTCAAAAGATCGTCAAAGGGGTCAACGAGACTCTGGACGCCGTCATCGGGCCGCTGAACGTGGCGGCGGAGTACGTGGACCGGATCAGTAAGGGGGACATCCCTCCCAGGATCACCGACTCCTACAACGGCGACTTCAACGAGGTCAAGCTCAACCTCAACAACTGCATCGACAATATCACCGCCCTGGTGGCCGACGCCAACACCCTTGCCC
>CAIYUY010000267.1 GCA_903929485.1 uncultured Desulfuromonadales bacterium | reverse complement strand
TCGATGACTATGCTCGCCTCCTCCAGGGGGGCGCCGCTTTTTTTAACGCATCGGAAAAGGTCACCCGGGAGCAATGGCGTATTTTTTCCCGCGACCAAAAGTTCGAGAAGCAACTCCCCGGCATTCAGGGGATCGGCTTTGCACTGCTGATCCCCCGAAAAACTCTTCCCCGACATCTGCGGGAGATACGCCATGAAGGGTTCCCCGGATATACGATCAAGCCGGCCGGCGAGCGTGAACTCTACACCTCCATCATCTATCTGGAACCGTTCTCCGGCCGCAACCTCCGGGCCTTCGGCTATGACATGTTCTCGGAACCGGTGCGCCGGGCGGCCATGGAACAGGCGCGAGATACCGGCGGCGCCGCGCTCTCCGGCAAAGTCGTTCTGGTTCAGGAATCCGGCGTCGATGTTCAACCCGGCATCCTGATGTACTTTCCGGTCTACCGAAAGGGAATGCCGCTGGAGACGGTGGCCGGACGCCGCGCCGCACTCCATGGCTGGGTCTACAGCCCTTATCGGATGAACGACCTCATGCAGGGTATCCTTCCCCCTGCCACATCGGAGGTAGGGGAACAGCTTCACCTACAGCTCTTTGACGGCATGCGCCCCTCCCCTGGGAGGCTCCTCCATGGGAGCCCTCCTCCGGCGAAGGGGATGTTTCGAAACGATGAGCAGTCAACCAGACAGATTCAGCTTAAGGGTCGACTCTGGACCCTCTGCTTCACCCAAAGCAGCGGCGGCTTCTTTTCGACGCAGTACCTGAGCGCGTGGCTCACCATGGTGGGGGGCGCTGCTCTCACCATCCTCCTCATGGCACTCTCCGCCGCCCTCCGAAACACGCGACTCCGCGCGGCAAGGATCGCGGAAGAGCTGACGAACGATCTCAAGGAAAGTGAACAGTTCACCACCAATGTCATGGATTCGCTCTCCTCGAACATTGCCGTACTGGACGCCGGGGGGATTATCGTTGCGGTTAACGAATCATGGCGTACGTTTGCCGCTGAAAACGGCGCCTCCGGCGGCATGATCAGTGATATCGGCAAGCAGTATTTGGCGACGCGGAGTTCCAACGGAGAAGACGACGAAGGCGCGGCAGCCGCTCTGCACGGTATCCGTTCGGTCCTTTCCGGGGAACAGGATAAATTCTCCATGGAGTACCCCTGCGACTCTCGGGAGAGTCGCAGATGGTTCGTCATGCAGGCATCCAGATTGCGAGGTTCCCGACAAGGGGGAGTCGTCATTCATACCGACATTACCCTGGAAAAAAAGCTAGCGACGGAGATCCAGGATGCCCGGGAATACGCCGAGAACATCGTGGAAACCGTACGTCTACCGTTAGTGGTGCTGAACGGTGACCTGCGGATTCTCACCGCCAACCAGAGCTTCTACGTCACCTTCAAGGTCACGCCCGAGGAAACAATCGGGAGTTACATCCACGATCTGGGTAACCGGCAATGGGATATTCCCGAGTTGCGAACCCTCTTTGAGGAGATATTGCCCCAAAAAACCCTATTCTATGACTATAAAGTCGAGCATGATTTCCCCACTATCGGCCACAAGACCATACTGCTCAACGCCCGGGAGATTTTTCGGGAAGCTGTCGGCTCACACATCATCCTCCTGGCCATGGAGGACATCACGGAACTCAAGCAGCGAGAACAGGAGCTCCTCTCCAGCGAAGCCAAGTTCCGTCAGCTTCACGAGAGCCTCATGGACGCCTTCATTAAAACAAACCTGCATGGGGAGATTATTGAGAGCAATCAGGTGTTCCGGGAGATGGTCGGCTACTCGCCCCAAGAACTGGCGCGTCTGAGCTATCAGGTGCTTACGCCGGACAAATGGCACGCCGCGGATACCCGGATAGTTGATGAACAGATCCTTCCGCGGGGGTACTCCGATGTCTATGAGAAAGAGTATGTCACGAAGGATGGGCGAGTTATCCCCGTTGAACTGCGCGGCTTTCTCCTCCGGAACCCCTACGGAAAACCGGAAGCGATGTGGGCGATACTACGTGATATTTCCGAGCGAAAGCGGGTTTCCGCCGTGCTGGCCAAGCAGGCGGCACAGTTACGACAGGAGATCGTGGAACGGAACAACATCCAGGAATTACTGCAAAAAGAGCAACAGCTCCTGGAAGCGCTCAACAGGGATCTGGAAGAACGTGTCGCAGCCGAAGTCCAAAAGAGCCGGGAAAAAGACCGGGCGCACATGCAGAATGAAAAGATGGCTACCCTTGGACAACTGGCCGCCGGGGTGGCCCATGAGATCAATAATCCCATGGGGTACATCTCCAGCAATCTCCGACTGCTCTTCGATTACTTTGAAAGAATCAGCAAACTCGACCGGATTATCCAAGAAAATTGTTTCTCCAGGTCGGACTGCCCGGCCCGGGAAGTCGTCATCGCCGGCAAGAAAGCGCTGGACATGGAGTATATCCTGACGGATGGAGCGGAATTGATTACGGAATCGCTGTCCGGCGCGGAGCAGGTGAAGAAGATCGTCCTGGGATTGAAGAATTTTTCGCGCATGGATACCGAGGAAAAGCAACCCATGACGCTGAACAGCTGCCTGGAGCGAGCCCTGATCATCGTCCATAACGAACTGAAATACGTGGCCACCGTGCGGGAAGAGTACTCTCCCGTGCCGGAAATCCTCTGTTACCCCGGCCAACTGAATCAGGTATTTTTGAATCTGTTGGTAAATGCCGGGCAGGCCATGACCGTTCCGGGTGAGATCATCATGAAGTGCTGGCATGACAACACCTTTGTCTATGCTTCGGTGAGTGATACCGGCAGCGGGATACCAAAAGAGCTGCGGGAAAAGATCTTCGATCCCTTCTTCACCACCAAGGAGGTGAACAAGGGAACCGGGCTGGGGCTGAGCATATCCCATGAAATCATCAAAAAACATGGGGGGGAGCTGACGGTGAAGAGCGCCATGGGGATAGGGACAACCTTTACCGTCAAACTCCCCCTGAACCAGGGAGAAGAGACCTGACGCAGCGGGCGGTTTTTCGGCCGACAAGATAAGCAGTAGCACCTCGGGAGAAATCATGATCACCGCACCATCCTCCGCTCATGCCGGCGTTGGCAACGCCGGAGTCACGGCGATCCCCGCCGGGCAGAACTCATGGAGGAACCGATTCCCCTGGGTTACCCTGACGATCGGCCTGCTGATTACCGGCGCAGTAACCCTGCAGATGAAAAACAACGTGGAGAAGATCGCCTCGCTGAGTTTCACCTCCCGGTGCGACGCCATGCAAACCAAAATCATCGACAGGT
>CAIYUY010000266.1 GCA_903929485.1 uncultured Desulfuromonadales bacterium | reverse complement strand
ACCCTTCGACAAGCTCAGGGCGAACGGATTCAGGTTTAATAACCGCCTTATTTTCCGTTCGTGGTGAGCCTGTCGAACCATGAACGGAAAATCGATACCGAACATGTTATACGGTACACTCTTTGCCGCGAATCACCTAAGATCTCGATTCGATATTACAACCCGGAGTAGTTCGCGCAATTCAGAAGGATTGACGCCGTAACTCTCTGCGATGCCTACTTCCGGTTCGATCCAGAATTTTGCGAGGGAGCTACCTTGACGGACATGAACATGTAACGGCTCAGGAGGAGTTCCTTCGTTGGAAAAGAAAAAAAAGCGATACCCTTTGTAACGAAATATTACCGGCATATGTTGCCTGTTTCAGCGTTTGATTACCCAACCGCGCTTTAAAACGTACTTGATTTCCATGTCAGCGTTTACCGCAAATTTCAATTCCTGAAAGGTTTATGGTCATACGTCTCGTCGTATTCCACCGTTCCGAATAGCTCGATAATCTCTGCTTGCCTGCGCCGCTGGATAT
The DNA here is from genome assembly GCA_903929485.1 of uncultured Desulfuromonadales bacterium. Taxonomy (GTDB): domain Bacteria; phylum Desulfobacterota; class Desulfuromonadia; order Geobacterales; family CAIOGM01; genus CAIOGM01. The sequence continues at coordinate 2,774 of CAIYUY010000266.1, read as the reverse complement.
ACTCTGACAGAGCTTCATTCACCACGGCTTTCTTGGCTTTTTTCTTCCCGACCAGTTGGGCTTCCTGGAGCAGGAGATCGTCTATTGCAAGATTAGTCGCCATAAGTCACCTCTACACACAGTCTAGCACAAAGAGTTGTGTGAAGAAAAGGGCTATACGTGCTGTTCCAACCCCTGGATGATCTCCGTTATCCGCTGGTGGCGGGTCTTGAGGCTGGCGCGGTTGACGATGAGACGGGTGGTGATGTGGGCTATGGTCTCCACCTCCACCAGGCCGTTCTGCTTCAGGGTCTCGCCGGTGGAGACCAGGTCCACGATCCGCTCGGAAAGCCCCACCAGTGGCGCCAGTTCGATGGAACCGTAGAGCTTGATGAGCTCCACCTGCACCCCCTTGGCGGCGAAATACTTTTCGGTGATGTGGGGATATTTGGTGGCGATCCGGATGTTGGACCAGCGGGAGGGGTCGTCGCCACGGGCCAGTCCCACCGGTTCGGCCACCATGAGGCGGCAATAGCCGAACTTCAGGTCCAGCGGTTCATAGAGATCCTTTTCCTGCTCCATGAGGGTGTCTTTCCCCACGATTCCCAGGTCGGCGCAGCCGTACTCCACGTAGGTGGGGACGTCGGTGGCCCGGACGATCATGTAGCGCATTCGCTGCTGGGCGTTTTCGAAGACCAGTTTCCGGGTGTCGGAAAGGAGTTCGGAGCAGTCGATACCGATCTTGGCGAAGAGCGCCACGGATTCCTGAAGGATGCGCCCTTTCGGGATGGCGATGGTGATGAAATCGTTCATGCTTTCACTCTCTGTATATCCGCGCCAAGGGCCGCAAGTTTTCGTTCGATGGTCTCGTAACCCCGGTCCAGATGGTAGATCCGGGAAAGTTCAGTGACGTTATCCGCAGCCAGGCCGGCGATAATGAGGGAGGCGGAGGCCCGGAGGTCGGTGGCCATGACCGGCGCTCCGGAGAGTTTCTTGATCCCCTTCACCGTGGCGCTCTTTCCGTCAACGGTGATGTCGGCGCCGAACCGCATCAGCTCCGAGACATGCATGAAGCGGTTCTCGAAGATGTTTTCGGTGATGACGCTGGCGCCATCGGCCACGGTCATGAGGGCCATGAACTGGGCCTGGATGTCGGTGGGGAAGCCGGGATAGGGGCGGGTCTTGATGTTGACGCTCCGGATACGGCGTGGTCCCTTGACCCGGACGACTCCGTCCTTGTTGGTCACATCCACCCCGGCGTCCTGAAGCTTGAAGGTCAGGGCGTCCAGGTGCTCCAATTGCATGCCATGAATCTTGATGTCCCCCCCGGTGATGGCCGCGGCGATCATGAAGGTTCCCGCCTCGATCCGGTCAGGCATGACCCGGTAACTGGCTGGTTTCAGCTCGGTTACCCCCATGATCCGGATCGTGTCGGTGCCGGCCCCCTCGATTTTCGCACCCATGGTCGTGAGCATGGCGGCCAAGTCGACGATCTCCGGTTCCCGGGCGGCGTTCTCCAGGACGGTCTCCCCCTTGGCGGTGGCGGCCGTCATCATGAGGTGTTCGGTTCCTCCCACGGTGGCCACGTCGAAGTTGATCCGCGCCCCTTTAAGCTGTTTGGTCTTGGCCTCCACGTAACCGTGGGCCAGATGGATCTCCGCCCCCAGCGCCTTGAGTCCCTTGAGATGCTGGTCGATGGGGCGGGCGCCGATGGCGCAACCGCCGGGGAGGGATACCCGTGCGACGCCGAAGCGGGAGAGGAGCGGGCCGAGGACCAGCACCGAGGCGCGCATGGTTTTTACCAGGTCGTAGGTCGCCTCATGGGTGTTTATCCCGGAGGTGTCTATCCGGACCACGTTGCCGTTTCCTTCCACTTGGGCGCCCAGGCTGTTCAGGAGCTTGATGGTGGTGTTGATGTCGGCCAGAAAGGGGACGTTACTGATTTCATGAACCCCCGGCGCCAGGACCGTAGCGACGAAGATGGGGAGAGCGGCGTTCTTGGAGCCGCTGACGGTGACGTTGCCGGAGAGCTTGTTGCCCCCCTTGATGATCAATTTATCCACGGTCTATCCTCTGTAGGGGTACGGCGTTTGCCAAGTTACCGTATATAAAGATTGTCATTCCCGCAGAGCTTTTGAGCGGGAATCCGGTTTGGTCTTCATAAACCGTATCCCCGATAGAAACGCTCGGGGATGACATCTATGGGAAATGGTATTTTTGTAAATTCCGAGTCCGTTCTCTTGTTCCCAAGCTCCTGCTTGGGAACATACTTGTAGGTGAAGCTCCGGCTTCAGGGATGATACGGTAAATAGTTCATGACCTTCGCAAACGCACAAAGCTGGAGCTTTGTAAGCATCGGCGTTCCCAAGCTGGAGCTTGGGAACGAGAAAACCATATTTGCATTAAGGGCACGGCATGCCGTGCCCCTACGGAAATTGTCCGCCTACCACCCGGTCTATCCCGCCGGGGTCTTTGGCGGTGAAAATTTCGGTGAATCCGGCTGTCGTGAACATCCCTCGCACCGCATCCGCCTGACCGGTCCCCACCTCCACCATGAGCCAACCGCCGGGATTCAGATGATCCGGCGCCGCCGGGATGATGAGGCGGTAAAAGTCAAGTCCGTCGGCGCCGCCGTCCAGCGCCCCCTTGGGTTCGAATTCCCGGACTTCCGGTTGGAGTCCGTCCAGGTCGGCGGTGGGGATGTAGGGAGGGTTGGAGACGATGAGGTCGAACAGTTCTCCCGCCACCGGCTGGAAAAGTGAACCGGCAAGGAAGCGGACAGTCACTCCGTTTTT
>CAIYUY010000265.1 GCA_903929485.1 uncultured Desulfuromonadales bacterium | reverse complement strand
TTCGTGATACCTTGAACCGCAAAGACGCAAAGTACGCAAAGAAAATAGAGAAAAACAACGAACCTGGATTCTTTTTCGGTATACCCCAAAAAAGGCTTTTACTTTGGGGTTCCTTTGCGGTTCCTTTGCGTCCTTTGCGTCCTTTGCGTCCTTTGCGTCCTTTGCGTCTTTGCGGTGAAACTGTTTTTGTTTTTCGTCGTGTCAGTGAGTTATCTTACGAATCACGGTTCACTCGGGTTCTTTGGGGTACATACCGCAAGATCAAGCCGGACAGGGTACTAGTAATTTTTTTCGCTATTCCCTGCAAATGGTTAGTTTTTTAATAGTTAGGCATGCTTGTTTATGCACGCTCGATACATGGGTTAAATGAGGTATAAGGGATTATGTTCCTGACGAAACTATGACCTTCACCTCTTTTTCTTATTTCTTATTTTTGCCGATGGTGTATCTCGTTTTTTACTTTGTAAATGACCGGTATCGCTGGCTGCTGCTGTTGATTTCCAGTTACGGCTTTTATTCTACGTTCAAGGCGCCTCAGCTTATTCTCGCTCTGGTGCTGGTCACCGTAGTCAGTTATGTCTGCGCTGTTTTGTTGGGGCGGACGATTGATGAGAAACAGCGCAAGTATCTCTTTTTGTTTGGCGTCATTGTTTGCGTACTGCTCCTTATCGGAGTCAAGCTGGCTCCTCGATTTGCTTCCCTGCTGGGCGCCGGCGTTAACTCAACCTCTAACAACCTGTTGCTTTCCCTTGGGATATCGTATTTTTCCTTTCAGGCCATATCCTACATGGCGGATGTGTACCTGGAGATACTGGAACCCGAGTCGCATTTTGGTTATCATGCGTTGGCTCTGGCTTTTTTCCCGAAGCTCCTGCAGGGACCTATCGAACGAGCTGGCGACCTGTTGCCGCAATTGAAGAAGCCCTATCCGTTTGATTATGATTCCATGCGTTCAGGCATGCTGTTATTTACGTGGGGACTCTTCAAGAAGGTCGTTATTGCTGATCGTTTGGCGCTTTATGCCGATCAGGTCTTCAATAACGTACATGATTATAAGGGACTGCCGCTCATCATCGGGACTTATGCCTATGCCCTGCAAATCTATTTCGATTTTTCCGGGTATACTGACATGGCGCGTGGTACGGCGCGATTGTTCGGGATTAATCTGACTGAGAACTTCAATCGCCCGTATCTGGCGACATCAATTGCTGATTTCTGGAGACGCTGGCACATTTCCTTTTCCCGTTGGATACTGGATTATATATTCAAGCCGCTTCAGATGTCGTGGCGGGGGTGGGGGCAGGCAGGCACAGCTCTGGCGTTACTGGTTACGTTCCTAATTTCGGGCCTTTGGCATGGTTTCAGTCGAGGGTTTGTAATTTGGGGTCTGTTACATGGTTTTTATCTGGCCGCATCGACTTTTTACCGCCCCTACCAGAAACGGTTGCATAAATGGCTGAGGGTCGATAAAAGCCGCTGGCTTAAATGGTGGCAGGTGTTGGTAACGTTTAATTTGGTGAGTTTTGCGTGGATATTTTTCAGATCAGGCAGCCAAAATGGATGGTATGTTGTCGAAAATATATTACTACATGCAAAAGTTTCAGCGTTTTGGGTTATGGGTGATTGGTATCCATTCGTAACTTTATTTTTAATAGCTCATTTTTTCTTGCTTGATGGGTTTTATAAAAACAATTGGGGAATACGAAATTCGAGTATCAGATACCTCTGTTACACAATGACAGTTACTCTGATTTTTTTATATGGTTTCGGTCCTGCTGACAAGTTTATCTACTTTAGGTTCTAAATGTTCAGAATTTTAGCTAAAACAGGTGTTGTTGGTTTGATATCTTTTGTCTTGCTCAATGTTTTGTCCTACGCCGCGCTCAAAAATGTGAGAATAAATTTTTTCATTAATCCTGTGCCTGTAGGATCAGAGGTTTACACTGCAATAAACCTAAGCAAAGAGCTTTACCCTGACAGGAAAATTATAATTTTGGGTGATAGCGTCGCGTATCAGTTATTCACCTGTGGGCTTAACGACAGGGTTAATGCTATTAACTTAACATGCAATCAGGCGATATCCCTGGCTGGCCATTTTATTCTGTTGACGAATGCGCTTAAGCAAAATCAACACGTTAGTAAAGTCTATTTGTTGTACCATGTCGGGTCGTTCAGTAATGATCTCGACCAAGAGTGGACTTACAACTATTTTGTGAAGCCGTTTTACGGAACATATCATGACTATTTTAGCACTAAAACGAGGAGTAAAATTGATGCTGGATTTCTCGGTAATTCCTATCTTTTGCCGATAACTAAGGTCTTGCCGTGTTTTGAGTCTACTGATTATAGCGTAATAAATAAACTTCAAAAAAACGTTTCAGCCATGTCTCCAACATCAGTGGAATATTTGATTCTTATTTATAAGTTATGCCAACAATATAAAATAGTGTTTAAAATTATATCTGTACCGACTTCATCTAAAACATTGCAGGAGTATTCCGGTTTAAAGCGCAAATTGTTTGAAAAAAAAATTAATGAGTGTATGCTTGATACTCTATTTGTAGACTATTTTACTAGTATGCTTGTATTGAATGGCGATTTTTTTAAAGATGGCATTCATTTTAAGGCCGAATATGTCAAGCCGGTTTCAGTTCTATTGGCGGATCATGTCGGATTACTGACTGCCGAGTCTGCTCAAAAACATTGGCAATCAAAGTGATAGCAACTTTTAACTAGAGGGCTTCCAGAGTGTCTGGCTGGAAAATAATCTTAGGTGGTAGTCGGTTAGCTTTTCCTGCTTCAAAAGAGCATGATAAAACCACCCAAAAACAAGGGATACCTACATTTATGCCAAGAAACGGAGCGATTACCATCAATAACCGCAGAAAATTATGGTAGGAGGAGCTAACCGACTACCTCACATAATCTTTATGGTTTTCCCCAGCGAGACGCGTGGAGAAATCCGAGAATAAAACCTGGATGAAATGTGAATGAATATTTTTAGCGGAACTACGGTCGCTGCCGATGCGGTGCTGCCGCAGGAGCTTAAGGTGCTCCGCTTGCTCAGTTCTAGAGTGATGAGCGTCACAACGGTTAAGAATAACGTGATAAAGGAAGGTCCCGGCTTTTGCGGGGCTTGGTAGGGAGATTTTGTCTTGCTGAAATTGATTCAAATGGTAGAATAAGAGCTTCTTTTCTCTTGGGTTGATTTTTTCGCTCTGAATTTTCCGTTTATTGAAAGCCTTCTGGACAAATATCAGTCCGTCTGAGCGCTTTTGTCGCCAATCAATTATCGACTTCTTGAATTTGTTGGAGAGATCCTGCTATGTGCCATCCGTCGTGTGTTGGCAATATATCCGGTAAATTTGTAATTTGATACAGATGAATATTACCTGTATCCGGGAGAACAGATTGCGTCGCTCGAAATCGTTTTATCATTGTAGAGAAAATGTTCGAAATTATTACGGCACTGAATATGTACCATCAGCGCTTGGTGATATACTGCCGATGAGGTAACCGCTAAAGGATTGTAGCCCATGATAGAACGCATAACCCACAACAGTGACCTGCTAGCAGTCATCATCCGTCGCGACTTCAGTGAACCCGGTGTTCACTTTCTGACTCCCGATGACTTTTCCCAGCAGCTTGCCTTCATGAAACACCCGGCCGGCAAGGTCATCGACCCCCATGTGCATAACCTGGTGACTCGGCAGGTTCACTTTACCCAGGAAGTCCTCCTTATTCGCAAGGGGCGTCTCCATGTGGACTTTTACGACGACGATCGGAACTACCTGGAGTGCCGGGTGCTGGAGGCCGGTGACGTTATCCTCCTGGCCGGTGGCGGACACGGCTTCGAGGCGATGGAAGAGTTGGAGATGATTGAAGTCAAGCAGGGACCGTATGCGGGGGAGCTGGATAAGGTGAGGTTTGAAGGGGTAAAGGCTGTTGAGAGATGATTGATGAGGAAAAGGCGTTGAGAGATGGTAGGTGAATCGATGACGGTTTCCATGTCTAAAACATTGACCGAGATTATCCAGGGCGGTGAAGATAGCGCGGTAGAATTCAAAAGCGCCGAATTTCGTAATGACACTCTTGCCAAGGAGATTGTCGCCTTTTCAAACATGTCGGGTGGAAGTATTTTATCGGCATTGAGGACGATGGCGCGGTCAGCGGTGTACCACTGAAAGGGATCGAGGAGCGAGTTATTAACATTTGCCGCAATTTGGTCGAGCCGTCAGTGATCCCCGAAATTTATGCGCACATTGCGCCTGGCGGTTCAAGGGTCCTGGAGGTTCGCATCTCCAAGGGAAGCTTCAAGCCCTATAAGGTTAAGAACACCAATCGATTCTATGTCCGGATCGGCTCCGTATCCATCGAACCCAGCACCCAGGAGTTGGTGCGCATCCTGCAATCCGGTGGTGTCTACCATTTTGAGGTGACGTCTCTGCCGGGTACCACCTTGGCAGATATCGATCTTTTGCGTTTCAGAACTTATTGTGAACAGTATCGAAAGGTTGAATTCGATGATGCAGTGGTGGATACTCTGTTGTCAAATTGGCAGTTGACCGATAGCCAGGGGCACAGTTCCATCACGGGGGCGCTTTTCTTTGGAAAAAACATTAACCGATTTCTCCCACAAGCGGGAATACAACTATTCTGTTTCGAGGGGAGTGACCGGACCGGTACGATTCTCGATCAACGGGAATTAAGTGAGCCGATTCCCGATTCCATAGACGCGGCCGTGAAATTTGTCCAGACACACTCCGCAGTCAAGTCATTTTTCCCCGTGGATTCCTTGCGTCGCGTGGATGTTCCCGATTATGAGCTTTTTGCCGTTCGGGAATTGATTGTCAATGCTTTTTGCCACCGGGACTGGTCGGTGGCCGGTCAAAAGATACGACTTTCTCTCTTTGACGATCGTCTGGAGATTTTTTCTCCCGGAGCGTTGCCCAACACCTTGTCGGTGGCAAACGCTCTTTCCGGTGTCTCCTATTACCGTAATCCCAATATCGCACAACTCTGTAAGGACTATGAATTGGCCGAAAAAGCTGGGCGTGGTTTGCAAAAAATATTTAAAAAATATCGCGAGAGCAATCTGCCTGCACCTGAAGTCGTAAATGATCCTGGTTTTTTTCAGGTTGTGTTGAAAAAGAATAAAGCTTGATTCGATAGCTTTTGAAATTAGCGATAAGGAACATACATGACAACTCTGCCTGCTGTTTTTGATGCCTATAGCCGCTATTATGACCTTCTGTACCGTGACAAGGATTATGCCGCGGAGGTTGGATATATTGACGAGCTCCTCATTCGTCAGGGTGTAACCGGCCGCGAGCTCCTTGAATTCGGCTCGGGAACCGGGAAGCATGGGCGACTGCTGGCTGGACGGGGGTATCGCGTAACCGGCATCGAGCGAAGCGCCGAGATGGTGGCCCAGGCTGCTACCGCCGAGGGTTTTAACTGCCGGCAGGGAGATATCTGCTCTGTACAGCTAGGGCGAACATTTGACGCAGTACTTTCGCTCTTTCATGTCATCAGCTACCAGATTAGCAACGTCGATCTGCAGGCGGTTTTCAGCCGTGCGGCAGAGCATCTCAAACCGGGCGGGTTGTTTTTGTTTGACATCTGGTACACCCCGGCGGTATATGCCCAAAAGCCGGAAGTGAGGATCAAGCGTCTGGCTGATGGCGAACTGGAAATTACACGGATTGCGGAGCCGGTTTCATACCCCAATGAAAACCGCATCGATGTCAATTACACCATTCACGCTCATGATAAGAGTAACGGAGCTTTTACGTCACTCATTGAGTCGCACCCCATGCGCCACTTTTCCTTGCCGGAACTGGATCTTCTGGCTACCGGCGCCGGGTTTCAGAGAGTCTGTGCCGAGGAATTCCTGACCGGATCTGAACCGGGTGAAGATACCTGGGGCGTCTGTCTAGTGCTTAGAAGACGATGAAAAAGGCAGGGGAGCGTAGGAACTAATGGTGAGGGAAGGGGGGGAACAGACGAGAGTTGAAGGATGAAGGTTGAGGTCTCCTCTCTCAACGTGTTACCCTCCTCTCTCAACGTTCTCTCTCATCCCTCAACGGTTTCAACCTCTTCTCTCAACGGTTTATTCTATGGTCAACTCATTTACTTTTCATAAACTCCACGTCTGGCATTTGGCCAAGAGTCTGGTTATTGATGTTTATAAGCTTACCCGGGAATTTCCTGCAGCGGAGAAATACGGGCTTGTCTATCAGATAAACCGAGCAGCTATCTCCATTGCCTCGAATCTTGCGGAAGGGAGCGGCAGAACCAGTCGCAAGGACCAGGCGCATTTCACGCAGATTGCCTATGGCTCACTCATGGAAGTAGCCTGCCAGCTTGAAATCGCGCAAGAGCTTGGATTTATGACTCGTGATGAATTGCAGGCGGTTTCAGGTTCCATGAAGACGGTAGCGGAGAAATTGTCCGCCTTGCGCAGCGCACAACTGAAAAATGCGGAAGAGTGTTGAGACTTGAGTTTTCTCATCTCTCAACGTTTCTATCAGCTCAGCACTCATCCGCCTTTCTCATCACTCATCGTCTTTCTCATCTTTCATCTGTTAATCTCATCCCTCATCTGTTATTCTTATCCTTCAACGGATTCTCCCTCATCTCTCAACGCCTCATCCTCATCAAGGGTTGCCCATGATTCCGGTAAACGAGCCGCTGCTTGACGGCAACGAAAAAAAATACCTGCTTGAATGCATCGAAACAGGCTGGATCTCTTCTGAAGGGCCGTTCGTCAAGGAGTTCGAGCAGAAATTCGCCGCACGGGTGGGCCGGAAGCATGCCATTGCCGTAACCAACGGTACCGCGGCGCTGGATGCCGCAGTTGAAGCCTTGGGGATCGGTCCCGGTGACGAAGTCATCATGCCGACCTTTACGATCATCTCCTGCATCACCCAGATCATTCGCTCGGGGGCGACCCCGGTGCTGGTGGACAGCGACCCTGACACCTGGAACATGGATGTGACTCAGATCGAGGCGAAAATTACGCCGCGCACCAAGGCGATCATGGTAGTTCATATCTACGGCCTGCCGGTGGATATGGATCCGGTCCTGGATATTGTAGAACGTCACGGCCTCAAGCTCATTGAAGACGCCGCTGAAATGATAGGGCAAACGTATAGAAGCCGGAGAACGTTGAGGGATGAAGGAGGAGCGATTCCCACATCCCTCATCCTTCATCCTTCAACGTTTCTTCACCCTTGTGGCAGCTTCGGCGATATCAGCACCTTCAGCTTTTACCCCAACAAACATATCACCACCGGCGAAGGAGGGATGATCGTCACCGACGATGACGACCTCGCCGAGAGTTGTCGTTCTCTGCGCAATCTCTGTTTTCAGCCGCAGAAGCGATTTGTGCATGAACGGTTGGGTTGGAACCTTCGAATGACTAACCTCCAGGCTGCTCTTGGCCTGGCCCAACTTGAGCGGCTTGATGTTTTTATCGCTCGCAAACGTGCAATGGGGGCGCGTTATACGGAACTGCTGAAGGGCGTTGACGGATTAGAATTGATGGTTGATGAAGCTCCCTATGCCGCAAATATCTATTGGGTTTTTGGTGTGGTGCTGAATGATCATGTTCCGTTTGATGCCGCAGAGGCGATGAAACGTCTTGGTGTGGCTGGTATAGGGACTCGTCCTTTTTTTTGGCCGATGCATGAGCAACCAGTTCTTCAAAAAAGAGGACTTTTCTCCGGCGAGACTTATTTGGTTGCCGAAAGGATGGCTCGACGAGGCTTCTATATACCCAGCGGCCTGGCGCTGGAGTCAAAGCATATAGAGCAGGTGGCGACGGAGGTTGTAAAGCTTATGGTATTTGGAGCATAGCGTTTTTATGTATAAACTCTTGCGGGTTGATCATTGAATATGTTGAATTTTTCATCCCTGCCGAAAGAATGTCATATTATATGTTGAATGTGCTGGCAAATATCTCAATTCCCTCTGCGGTCTATGGCGATATGCTAAAAATAAAGCGCAAATGCAGTGTTTTAATTATAGGTTTTACCGAATTTTCAGAGAAGATGTACCCGCATTGCTATGATGTTATAGATTCGGTTTATGATAATTTTCACGTAACACATTGCAGCGCAGATGATAAAGGTGTTCTTTTTTTGCGTCTACATGATATTTTGAAGCCTACCGCCAGCCCCGGCAAGTTCTTGTTGAAACTGAAATTGCTGTGGTATTCAATAAGAAAAATCGGAAATATCGGTCGTGAAGTCGAAACTGTCGTTAAAGGAACTAATGATGTAATCATAGCGCTTGATCATTCAGCTCTATATTATGCTCAAAAATATAATGTGAATAAAATTCCAGTTATATTTTGGTCGCTTGATATCGTGACAAATGACCATCCATGGAACGTATCATGGTTTGTGAGGCGCATGATTGAAGCAAATAGAACAAAAATTAGTCAAGTAAATTTGATTATTGTTCAGGATGAAAATAGGGGACAGTTGCTCGACGATACAATCGGTTCCGACAAAACCCCGAAGTATTACTTGCCTGTTTCACTGTTGGAAGATGATTTTTCTAGAGACATTGCACGAAAAAAACGGTCGGGTTTTTTGAGCGGAAGTGTCAAGCTGATGATGGTTGGTTCTGTATGTGAAGGGAGAGGTTCTAATGTTATTGTTGATCTCTACGATGAATTAAATGACAAGACTATAGAACTGATTTGTCATGGTCATGTGTTTGATAGTATCAAGGATAAGATCGATTCGCTGAAAAGTAAAATATCAGTGATCAATATCGCCGATACGTTTGATCATTATAGGCGTAATCTGTCCGAAGCACATATAGGGATAATAGTTAACAAATCAATTATCGCCAATGACTTGTGGTATTCGATGGCTTGTGGGCAGTTGGTTGAATTCACTCGGATGGGGATCCCGGTAATTGTGGCTTTTAACGATGATGTTGGGAATTTTGTTGAACGTGAAGGGTGTGGCGTGTATCTTAGAGACTTATCAGTATTTGAGTCTGTCATAAATAACATTATTGATAACTATGCTGCATATTCCGCGAAATCATATGGTGCCTTTAACTGCTTTTTTAATTTGAAGTCTTATATCGGTTCTCTCGTTGCAGTGGTGGAAAAAGTTGCTTCGTCACACCGAGCTGGTTAGATTCCATGATAATTTCAAGAATAGACGGCGGGCTTGGCAATCAGCTTTTCCAATATGCTCTTGGCCGACATTTGGCCGAAAAATATGATACAGAGTTGAAATTTGACTTGTCATTTTTCAATCAACAGGGCGACCGGTCCTACGAATTACATAACTTTTGCATGGATTTCTCAGTTGCCACACAGGAAGAGTGCCTTTTATTGAGATTTCGAAAGCCCACGGCGTTCACAAAGCTCACTTGGGCGCTTTTACAGCAAAAATCATATCCCTTGGTGCCTGCCAATTCGTTCTGCCGAGAGAGGAAACTTAATACCTATGACTCCCGTGTGCTGCACAAGGGGCCCAATATGTACCTTGATGGTTTGTGGCAGACGGAAAAGTATTTTACTCCAATTTCCGACATTATCCGCCAGGAAGTTCAATTGCGTTTTTCAGGTCCGACGCCTTACCACGCATTAGCGGATACAATCAGGAGAACATCTTCTGTCTGCATTCATGTTCGGCGCGGCGATTATCTTAACCATAGCGTTTTTGCCGCTTGTACCCCGGTTTATTACCAGAGAGCGATAGACTACATCTCGTCTGTAATCACTTCCCCCATTTTTTTTGTCTTCAGTAATGATATCCCATGGTGCATGGAACATCTGCCGGTTCCACCTTCTTCGGTATTTGTCGGTTCTGAAACTCCACTTCCCCCCCACGAGGATCTGATGCTGATGAGCCTCTGTCGCCACAATATCACCGCCAACAGTACCTTCAGTTGGTGGGGGGCTTGGCTGAATCGAAATCCGGACAAGGTCGTCTGCACCCCCAGTCAGTGGCATCGAAACGGTCGGCAAATTCATGACACACTTCCGGAACAGTGGATAAAGATCGACTTATGAACATTACACTTCAAAAAATGGGAGATGTCAGGAACCTTCCGTTCTCCTTTTCATCACCAGTCGGTTATCGCCGGTGAAGCGTCTATGGAATAAGTCAACCGGGATGATTGACTATTATAGTAGATATTCCGCTGAGTATGTTTCAACACTGCGCGGCAAGATCCATGATGGTTGTTCTTCCAGCGTAGTAGCGCCGCGGGTCGATTCAGCAAGGTCCTCCTGGGAAGAGCTGTTTGTCTGCCTGCAACGATCCGCCTTCAGAAAAATGAGCCATGATCGCGCCTATCTGTTTGTCAACCCCCATGTGCGCAGTGAAAACGGCAAACGGAGCGATGGCCTCGAGGGGTTCGCCAGGACCTTCCTGGGTTTATCTTTTTATTTCGCCGGAGGACCAAGCCGCGACGTTCCCGATGCAACATTGTGGCTGGACGCGTATGTAGAAGGATTGTGCCATGGATCTGATCCAGGCCATCCGGGGTTTTGGGGAGCGATCCGGAGCCCCCAGCTTCTCGTTGAGTGCGCCTCAGTTGCCGTGGGGCTCATGATATCTGGATCAACGTTTTGGGGCTGTCTCTCCCCCCAAAACCGAAACAACCTGCTCGCCCTGTTCCGGGCTAACAGTCAACGGCAGTTTCATGAGAATAATTGGCTCTGGTTTCGTCTTTTGCAGAATTTGGCGCTGGAAAAACTCGGTGGCGAAGATCATCGCGTGGCTATTCTGGCGGATATGGATCACCTGGGACGAATGTATCGTGGCGATGGTTGGTATCATGACGGACTTCCCCGTGACGGCTATCGGAATTTGGATTACTACAACGCCTATGCCATGCATTTTTACGGGCTGCTTTTCTCCAGAATTCAGGACGGGCGGTATGAGGCGATCTCCGGCGTGTTGCGAGATCGAGCTCGCGTCTTTTTTGAAGAGTATCGACATCTCTTCCCAGTCGGTGGGCATCCGCCTCTCTTCGGCAGATCGATGATCTATCGGTTTGCCACGATTGCACCTTGGGGAGTTGGAGTTCTCACCGACAGTTGCTCCGTGCCTTTTAGCGAAGTCAAACATCTTTGTATCGATACGGTAAATGCCTATCTCGATCGGGGCTCTGTTCAACCATCCGGGCGACTCGGTTTTGGCGTGTATGGTGAACAGCCTTTTGTTCGGGAAGGATATTCGGGAGGAGGGAGTCCCTACTGGGCATTCAAGGCGTTTTCGCTGCTCCTGCTGCCTGAATCCCATGAGTTCTGGCGTGACAGTTCTGTCGTGAATGGCTCCGAGCCTAACGGAGTCTATTCTCTTGCTGGTGGTGACCTGTATTCGGTAAAACAAAACTCACTGGTTACTCTCATAAATCCGGGACTATCCCATAAATGGTACGACTTCAAGTATAACCGGTTTGCTTATTCCAATAGGTATCCGGCAACGCTGGATGGTGCCTACCCCGTCGATAACATGCTGCTGATCCGCCGCCCTGGTGCGAGGCACTGGAGCCACCGTTCCCATGTCATCGAGCAGGCATCGATAACGAAAGAGAAGAGTTGTCTCTGGCGAGCCAGCTATGACGATGGTATCGACATACGGACAACGCTGCTACCGTTGCCGTGGGGGTACATTGCTCACCACTCTTTTCTGGGTGAGGGAGAGGTGGAGTTTGCGACGGGAGGTTTTCCCTCTGCGGTGCGAGACGGGGTTATGCTGTTACCCCCAAACCGCAGTGACCTGCTGGGATTTACTGGGCCGGATGGCTGGTCGGCGCTACTTCGTCTGAGTGGTCCCGCCGATAAGGGGAGCTATTACCGAAGTAGCAGGGGAATCAGCCCATCTGGAGTCACTATCCCTCTCTATTCCGGAAAGCTCGGTGCTCCTCTTTCACGTGAGCTCGCTGTCGCCATCCTTGTCGGGGATGACTTTGCCGGTATGGAAACGGTGATCCTGGAGGTACGATCCATCTGGGACGAATACAGCGGTCACGTAAAACCTCCCGCGCCAGCTTTTTCACTGCTCATGGCTAATTATAATAATGCTCAATTTATGCACGAGGCCATACTGAGCGTTATCGATCAGTCATTTTTAGATTGGGAATTAATTGTTGTCGATGACGGTTCGACGGATGATTCCGTAAAGGTTGTCTCTGATTTCGTTCGGCGAGATAGTCGTATCCGCCTAGTCGTTAATGTTTCTAATCGTGGTTGTGGTTATACGAAAAGGAAATGTGCCGCAGAGGCGTCAGGAGAAATTCTTGCATATCTGGATCCTGATGACGCGCTCACGCCTGATGCTCTTGAAAAACTCCACCTTCTCCATAAAATCCATCCTGAATGTAGCATCATTTATTCTACTCATTTTATTTGTCACGAAAACCTTGATCCGGTGGAGATCGCTGCGTATGTCGGTCAAATACCGCTTGGCAAAAGTCATGCGACGACTCCATGGACAGGCCCGGTAATATCCCACTTCGCTACCTTTAAAAAGCGGCACTACGATAAAACTGATGGGATCAATCCGTGTCTGAAAAGGGCGGTTGATCAGGATCTTTATAATAAACTTGAAGAGGTTGGCTCATGTCTGTATATTGACGAACCGTTGTACTATTATCGGCATAATCGGAACAGTATTTCCGTAGGGGATAATAATATTAAGGCCATTTACTGGAATTATCTGGTTTTTAGCGATACCTTCCGGAGACGGAGAAAATCCGAGCAGAAATTCGCGCCGCGTTTGACACGTGTCGCACTGGGCCGAAAAAGGCTCGGTTATTTTATTGCAAAAGCTTATCAAAAAGCGGAAAGACGGGAGTGGCGCAAGATGTATTATTGTCTGGCGCGGGCAATGCCTGCTGTCTACCTGGACCGAAGGTTGATGATAGCGCGTATTGCACTGACTCCATTTAAAAATATGTTCAGAAAAGTTTCCGCGGAGGGTGTGAAACATTGACTTTTTGTAAAGGCCTACCTGCGGAGGTCATATGGGATCTTTGACCAAAAACAAGGTGCTCACACTTCTCAGCGGAGGTTTTGGCGGCGGCGTTAAGAGTATTGTCAAAGATCTTGCCGAAGAGGTAACCAGTCATTGCGGTCGACAGTTTGCCATTCTGACCGTTCAGGATACCGGAACCCAGCTGAACGACGGCGAAGATGCTGATTTTTTCTATGACGGTGATGAGCAAATATCTTGTACTGTGCGCAATATTTGGAGGCAAGTCGACCAAGCTCAAATATTTGTGATCAACGGCATCGGTATCGATTTCGCATTAGCTAATTACGCGCGGAGTAAGGGCGTTCGTATTGTTTATATAATTCATGGAGATTCTGACTATTATTATTCCACGGCGAAACGATTTCTCCCCATCATTGACATGTTCGTGGCGATATCTTCAACTATTGCCCGATGTCTGAAGGCGAAGCTGGGGGAGGGGACTCCTCTTGTCACAATCCACAATAGCGTCTCTCTTCCTGAAACAGTCCAGGAGGATCGTCCTTCAGACGTGATCCGCCTTGTATATGTGGGGTCGATTGATGACAAGCTCAAAGGTTTGGATCGAGCTCCGGCAGTAATCCGGGAACTGCTCTTGGAAAAGATCCCGTTTCACCTGACCGTTATCGGTGATGGTCCCTATCTGCCAACTTTGAAGTCTGAACTCAGCGCATCGGGAGCAGAAAACCAGGTGTCTTTCCTGGGAATGTTACCTCGAAATCAGGCTATGGTGATCTTGGCCGAGCAGGATATCCTCCTCCTTTTTTCTCATTCCGAGGGTATGAACATAGCCATGCTTGAGGCCATGGCCAGGGGGGTGGTCCCTGTTATTCCCGTTACTTCCGGGGCCACCGATGTTATAAAGGACGGGGTAAACGGTTTTTTGGTCCGTCAGGATTCATTGACAGATATGGTGGATAGGATCTCCTTACTAAGGAATAGACCCGGTCTATGGTCCCAGATGAGCATTACGGCGCGGCAGACTATTAAATCCGGATTCAGTCTTAATCGGGCAGCCTTTGAATATGAAAAGCTGTTTGTCTGCCTTGATGATATGGGGCCGTGGCAGGGAACTGTTCCCCAATTGGTCCATCGTAGGGATATTTTTGATCTGCCGATCTTTCCCAATCTGGTAGCAAAGATGTTCAGAAAAGCGAGGAACGCATGAGTGCCTTTGCCACACCAATGGTCAGCGTACTTATTACCGTTTATAACCGGGAAAAATATATTGCCGCCGCCATCGAGAGTGTTTTGGCTCAGAGCTATGAAAATTTTGAGCTTATAATCGTCGATGATGGGAGCAGTGACGGCTCCGTTGAGATCATTCGTTCTTATACGCATGATTCAAGGATAAAATTTAACCCGAACAGTCGTAATATCGGTCAGTTCAAAACGAGAAATAGGGCCGCCGCACTGGCAAATGGCAAATATCTCAAGTATGTAGATTCGGATGATGTAATCTACCCGCACTGCCTTGAAGTAATGGTTCATCTTATGGAACGGTTTTTTCAGGCAGGGATGATGCTTTGTGCATGGCATGGGAGTGACCCATTTTATCCGATAGAGCTCACGCCCAATGATTTCTACCGGCGACAGTTTATAAAAAAAATACCACTGAGCAATTCCCCCCTGACAAGTATTTTTAAAAAAGACGTTTTTTTAGAAGCTGGTGGATACGATACTGAGCATTGGCCACTGTCTGCCGATTGGGAACTTCTTCTAAAGATCGGGCGGATGGCAACAGTAGTGCTCGGCCCCACCGGTCTAGGTTACTATCGAATCCATGAAGGACAGGTTGAGTCTTCTCACGCCAATCTTGTCAGCAACTTCCATTCCGAAAGCATCGGGATCGCTCTCTCCGCTTTGCGCCATCCGCTCTGCCCGCTTGATCAGGCGGAAAAACTGGCGTTAACAAGGAATTTCAGTCGTCTTGGGTTGCTTTATTCCCTCGCTTTACTCTTGAAACATGGCGCACCCTTCGCAGCTCTTCGGTTTATGAAACGGCATAAGATAAACCTCTTGCAGTTGCCGCGGGCATTACCCTGTGAGTTCGTTACGCAAGATGTACCCTCGCGTCATCTCGTGCCGGATTGGCAAAATTATCCGCGTGCTGTACCGATGGGAACGCTCACCACAACACCTGACATTGTTAAAATAAGTGTTGTGTTCTCTGCTCTCTATGACTCTGATTCGCTCCGTACCGGTATAGAGAGTATTTTGGTGCAGAGTTTGTCGGAAACGGAGGTGCTCCTTCCGGAGAATTTGCGTTCAGATCATTCGCTTCCATGGTTGTCTGATCCGAGGATTCGTTTCTTTCCGGTAAGCGATGCCTCCAGCGTATGGAGTATTCTTAATGCCGGAGCAGCGATAGCCCATGGTGTTTTTTTGAAATTCATGGGACCGGAAACATTGCTGTACCCTTACTCCTTGGAATTTGAATATGTCGCACTGACAGTAGATAGTTCGAAATCTCTGCTTGTATCGGGTAATGCTGGGTTTGCAGCAATCCAACCAATGGTTTTTTCTCCCAAGGAAGCCGTTTCCGTGGAAGCGAGCGGAAACGGTTATCTTCTTCGGGCTGACACTTCATGTTGTCTTGTGCGCCGGGAGATGTTTATTGCTCATGGTGGGTTTGTCAATCGATGGCGAGAGTGGTCGGCGGTGGTGCTTTTTGCCGAGATTACCGTGCATAATGGACTTGTACATGGCCTTCCGGCGCAGTCCTCCCGCTGGAATATCGTCGATAATGATATGAAGGGGGGCTTGCCCATCGAGATTGCTGCGGAGATCGAGCGTATCTGCCTGAAGCAGTGGGGGCCATCACCGGGACAGGCGTGGCTACCAACTCTTAGTGCGCAACGAGATGATTATGCCCGACTCTTCGAAGATGCCACCACGATGTGCACTAAGTATTATGCTTGGTCTAACGATATATATCGTGCGATGTAGTATCTAATCTTTTGGGAAGTGGTGATGGCTTGGAAAGCGTAACTTTCATTGTTACTCATTTTTATGAATTCAGGTGGCTTGAGGTCTGGATCCGTAAGGTTTTGGAGTTTACTCCAACTGAGGTAATAAGGGAGATACTGATAATAGATCAAGATCGAACTGACTTGTCGAGGACACGTTTAGGTTTGCTAGATTCCCGTGTGCGGGTACTTCAGTATCCTCGAAGCGTGCAGCACATCGCCATCGCCAGTCATGATCATGCGGCAGTTCTCAATAGGGCTGTTCTTGAGGCTCGTGGGGACTATATCTGTATTTTGGATTCTGATGCTTTCCCCATAGATTCTGAGTGGTTTAATACTTGCAACGACCTTCTGGCTAATAATGATGCTATTTTGGCGCAGCACCCTACGCAGCCTTTTTTCTCACATCCTTGCTTTATGCTGCTCAAGTCGCAGCATGTCTCCATTCCCTTGTGTTTTGATGAGGGGCTTTTTACCGAAAAAAAAATCGATACTGGAAGACGTATCCTGAGACAACTGACTGAAGCAGGTCAAAGAGTAACTTTAGTGCCGCCTAGCCGCGGTTTTAGCGGAGAGTGGGGTTATGTCTATCTTGATTCTATCTATCACCATCATGCAGGTAGTTTTCATGGTGGGACAAAACAGCTGAAAACCCAGCTTACTTGGTCACATCATTATTTTCGACAGAGGGTGTTGGAAGATGGAATTTTCGAGCTTAATTTTCATCAGTTGTTATTTTATCGGTTGGCTCGTCATCTCCTTCAGGACCTCTATCGGTTTAAGCGCAGCTTGGGTGGTTGCTAGAGAAGCGGAATATGGTGGTTTTATAAATTGATAACCACTTGATTTTTTCGGGTTCCATTATGCTCATCGAGATTTTGACCAGGGGAATTATCCAACGAACAACCTGCACGTTGCATCGGGTTATAACGGGGCGCAGATAGATATGAACCAAATAAGGATTCATTTTACCGAGTTTTGGCAAGGTTTCGAACCTGAAAATAATTTTTTTACCTCATTGCTGAGGAAAAAATATGATGTAGTAATCGATGATCGAACTCCGGATATAGTTTTTTCCTCGGTCAATTTCTGGGATTGGCAACAGTACGACTGTAAAAAAGTTCTATTTATCGGAGAAAACCTTCCTCCTGAACGAAGCGAATTCGATTACTGTTTTTCTTTTCATCCAACTGCTGGCGATAATTTTCACCTACCGATTTTTAGGCTTGATGACGCATACAAAAAATGTTTTTATCGAGAAGCGATAACCCGTGAGCAGTGGCAGGCGAGGAAAGGTGTGAATTTTGTTTGTTCCAATCCTAGATCTCCCATGCGTAACTGGTTCTATCACAAGTTGAGCGAAGAGATACCGGTGTCATCTGGAGGACGACTTTTCAACACTGTTGGTGGTCCTATTTGTGATAAAAGCGCATTTCAGAATGGTTTTAATTTTACCATAGCCTTTGAGAACACCTCGTGGCCGGGATATTTAACTGAAAAACTTATCCAGGCTTATGCGTTTGGAACCGTTCCGATTTATTGGGGGGATCCGGATGTTGATCGTTTCATTGATCCGAAAAGCTTTATTCCGTTTTCGGGGAAGAAAGACTTTGACAAAGTTCTACAAACAATTAAAAGAGGGCTGGAGGACTTTGATTTTTATCAATCCCTGTATGCGCAACCATTGTTCAAAGACAACAAGGAACCTCAACAACTCAGCGATGATACCATCCTGAAATTCCTTGAAAAGATTGTGGGCGCTCCGAGGATGATTGAAAGAGACGTCAGATTAGCTTCAGGCTACTCACGCGAATTATGGATCAAGCGTTTCAATAGTACCAGATTTATAACCTATGAGGAGAAATGGAAGGTGCGTTTTTTTGAGGCGTTTTTTTTGCCTGAATATTTATATATAAAAACTAAAAAACATATTAAACTATTGTTGCTTCAGGAAAAGACCATATAGGTTGAGTTTTTGGTTTATTTTATTTAAATTTAGTACCATTGTTGCATGTATTGAGTTTCAGTCTGATGCGTTTACCGGGTGCGTAGATGTTTTTTTCATCTCGTGTATACTACTACAATCGTAATTGCCAAAAATTGAAGATATACCTCTGTTTTGGCGGCTACTTTATACTATTCATAGAATCAATGTAGAACGATTGTCGTAACTTATTTATAGAGGTCCGGAAAATGGTTAGACCGTTGGTCTCGGTGGTGTTGCCGACATATAATGGCAGTCGATATTTGGGCGAGTCGATTGAGAGTATCATTAGACAGTCGCTTGTCGAGTGGGAATTGATTATTGTCGATGATCATTCAACCGATGGAACTGCCGAAATTGTTCAAAAGTTCATGTCACAAGATTCCAGAATTCGCTTCATTCGCCATGAACAGAACAGGAAGCTTCCCGCAGCCCTGAATACCGGGTTCAATTCCATAAAAGGCGCCTACGCCACATGGACATCAGACGACAACCTGTATCGGGAGAGCGCCCTTCAGGAAATGGTCGATATTCTTGAAAATAAACCCGCTGTGGATATGGTTTACACTGATTTCACCGAAATTGACGAGGACGGAAACATCCTTTCAGTTCAAAACGCCTTACCGTTGCTGCAACTACTGGATAAAAATATCGTTGGTCCTTCATTCATGTTTCGCCAGGAGGTCTTCAAGTCGGTGGGGACTTATTCTGAGAACCTTTTCCTGGCGGAAGATTATGACTACTGGTTGCGGGTCTCGGCGTCTCATGTGCTAGAACCGTTGCATAGAGATCTGTACCTCTACAGGACCCATGGCGTATCGCTTAGCGGTACGAATAGAATCGAAAAAATATGGGAAATGAGAGATAAAGCTTTGTATGAAAATCTCAATACTATGAAATGGGTGGATTTAGAGACGCAAGTCCATTACTACCTTAAACTTTCAAGAAGGGCGTTTCAGAGAAAAGACTTTAATTTTTTCTTGAGGGGTATCTGTTCTTCTTTCAGTGTTTCGACTGGTCTAACCCTGAAACGTTTATCAAAATCTTTCCTGTAAGTGTCATCCTGCACCCCTGAAATAGCCGTTGTAATTCCCTGTTATAACGGAGGAGTACTGCTCATGAAGGCTCTGGAGAGCCTTTGTGGACAGAGTATTTGCCGTTGGGAGTGCATGGTGGTCGATGATGCATCTACGGATCAAGTGACGCTTGATGTTCTGAAGAGTATCGCCGATCCGAGAGTCAGAGTGGTGCATCACGCTGTTAATAGAGGGCTCGCAGCGTCCCGAAATACCGGCATAGGGAATTCGTCGGCGCCGGTAATCTTCCCTCTGGATTGCGACGACGAATTGCCGGCGGATGCCGTGGTGAATGTCATCTCCGCGTTTGCCGCCAGACCCGATGTCGATCTCTTTTATCCCGACTACGAACGTTTTGGGGAAGAAAATGAGGTCGTGGTCACTCCGGAGATGGACTTCCCCCGGATGGTTCAGCGCCACTTTCCCCTCGCCACCAGCCCGTTCCGGCGGGTTGCATGGGAAAAGGTCGGTGGCTTGTGTGAAGACGAAATTATCAGACTCGGCATGGAGGACGTAGAGTTTCATTATGCCCTGCTGGAAAGCGGGGCGGCGTTTGCCCATCTTCCCAAGGTGATTTACCGTTATCGGACAACCCCCCACTCCCTTTCCGACCGGATGCAACTGCATAACTATCGGATACGACGATTCATTGCTGATCGTCATCGATCCCTTCTCCAGGGATATTTGCGTCAAGAGTTTTTGCAGATGGGCGCCATTCGATCGTATCGTGTGTCCTTGGCTTCAGGGAATAAACAGAGTATGATCTCCAATTTAGTCAATATTATCCGTCATTCTCTTTGGTCGCCTCGCATGTGGTGGCGGGCTGCCTGGAATATTTACCAACCCCTTAAGCGAGTGCCTGAAGGTCATGTATGAATGTTTTTATTTTTGCCGAAGACTACTATTTCCCGCTTATAGGCGGGATTACAACTCATGTGCATGGTCTTGCCCGGGCATTGATAGCCGCAGGGTGTGGCGTGCAGGTGATGACTACGTGTAAATTGCCACCGGGTAAAAACCTGACGACGTGGAACGTAAGACGTATCATACGGGATGGTGTGCCGGTCATAGAGGTCCCGGTTCTCTATTCGCCGAGGAACCTGTTAGTGAAGGCTCAGCAGCGTTTTCGTTTTGCGCGGTTGGCGAAACTGGAGATGAAGCGGATGAACGCTGATCTCTTCCACTGGCACAACATCTATTTTGATCCCGATGTCGCAAGGTATGTCAATGGAAGCTCCGCCATGGTCTTCACCAACCATTCGAGCCAGTTCCTCGCCGGGATTATTGATGAGTCTCAAGGGAAACGCTTGTTCGATACCTTCAACTATGCTCACCGAGTAATAGCGCCAAGCCAGGAGCTGTTGGATGCTTCGCGGCGTCTGGGGTATCCGGGGGAATTCAGCTGCTATATTCCTAATGGCGTCGATATTCATCGGTTCCGGCCGGACCAGGAGTTTAAAACTGAATCACGGGCAAAACTGAATATTCCGGATGACGGAATAGTTCTATTTTGTCCGCGTCGGGTTGTCCCTAAATGCGGCATAATTCACCTCGCCAAAGCTCTCCAGCTTGTTAAGAATAAACACCGAATGATTGTTTATTTTACAGGTTTCGGAGAGATGGAGAACACCCCTGATCTCAACCGGTTCATCGACTATGAAGATGAGGTTCGTCGTGTATTGTCTTCAGTTGCGTCCAACGTTGAGGTGCGTTTGCTTACGCAAATTCCCAACGAGGAAATGCTTGTCTATTACCACGCCGTCGATATTTCAATCCTTCCTTCCCTTGTCGAAGCAACGAGCATTTCCGGGCTTGAGTCGATGGCGTGCGGGCTTCCGTTGATAGGCAGTAGTGTCGGTGGCATTCCGGACCTGATTGAGCATAATAGTAGTGGTATTTTAGTTACACCTGCCGACCCTCGCGCCCTTGCGATGGCAATAGACACTTTGACCGAACATCCTGAAATGAGGAGTGCAATGGGAATCAGGGCGCGACAAATTGCGTGTGATCGCTTTGCTTGGGCGACTATCGCCCAGAAAACTATGGAAGTCTATGCTGAAGCGGTGGTAGCGTATCGTGAAAACGGGCAGTATCGTGCCGTGTACGGATCTTGATGCCTGGCTTGAGTTGGCGGTGCTAATTATGGTTTCAGCTGCTGGAGAATTTTGAATGCCCGCATGGCAATTTGCGATATATCAGGGTCTTGAGGACATTGAACAGGCATTCCCACGGGAAAAATGGGAAAGTATTTTTTGGGGAGCTGAAAGCGCAACTATGTCTCACCATCCGGACATGGTTCTCAACTGGTATCGGTCGTTCGGGAAGTTATGGCAGAGGGATCCCCTGCTTATCGTTGCGAATAGTAATAATCGACAGGTATTTTACCCTTTTGAAATAGTCCGCGAGAAGTGGAAGGGATTGACGACACGCATTCTTACCCCGATCGGGGGCGCCTTTCATTTCGATTTTCAGGATCCCCTCGTTTCCGGGGTAAGTTGGGACAAAGACGAGGTTGAGAGTTTCTGGCGTGGCCTTTCCGCATATATCAGGCAGGCTGTAAGAGATTGTGACCGGGTGGTCCTCTACCGTCTGCGATCTGAATTTGTAACCGATATGGCGCAAAATATGGAGTCGACTGTCTGCCCCTATATCGACCTCGCGGGAAAGAAAACGCTGGATGATGTTCTTGCTAATTGCCATGGAAGCCATCGCGGTGACGTGAAGCGGCAGATGAGAAAGCTTGCCGTACGGGGAGACCTCTCTCTGCGGCGATTCGACCCAGGAGAACTGCCTGTGGCGGAAGATGCGTTACGGTGCTTTTTTCTGGCTTATGATGAGCAATGGGCGCCCAAGGGCCCACATGCTTACGAGACCCCAGTGGGGCGCTCTTTTCTGGAGGGAGTGCTGCGGGACCTTCTCCCCACGGGGCTTCTTCACTTTTCAGTGCTTTATTGTGGTGATACTCCGATTCACTGGCATCTGGGGTTCGTTTTTCGCGGAAGATTCTACTTTTACAAGTTGGCCGGAGACCGGCAATGGAGTAACTTCTCGCCGGGCAAGGTCCACACGGCTCTGCTGATCGAGTATTGTCTTCATAACGATATCCGTTATTTTGATTTTCTTTACGGTGATGAATCGTACAAGTTTACATGGACCTCGCAAACATACCCTCTGTATCGACAGCAGTGGTGGAATGGACTCCATCCTGTAAAGCGTACAATCGAAGATTTCATCAGGCCCGGTTATCGCGCCTTGAAAAACGGACTACCATGCAAAAAATGACTGACATAACTTCAGGTAAATCAGCGGAAGAGATCCAAAATATAAATACATTTGCTCATAAGAAATCGATTGTGGAGTACGCGGGAATGGCTGAACTGTTCCCGGTGGAAGAACATATTCTCGATAACTATTTTCCCTCAGGCCCGGCGCAGGTTCTCGATCTCGGTTGTGGTGGTGGACGCACTACGGTCCATCTTGCTGAAAGAGGTTATCAGGTGACGGCGGGGGATATTGTCCCGGAGATGGTTGAAGAGGCTCGAAAGAGGATTTCCGGTGTCGCGTTTAAAGTTCTTGATGCAACATGTCTTGATTTGCCCTCGGAATTTTTTGATGTGGTATGGTTCTCTTTTAATGGACTTGATTATATCTATCCGTTTCACAACCGGTTATCGGCACTGCATGAAATTAAACGCGTCTTGAAACCTGGGGGTATATTCGTCTATTCGTCCCATAACATTCTAGGCCGTTGCACGCGTATCAACCGCCCGTTGATCTCTTGTCTTCTTCACTACCACCTTGCTTTTTTCTATCACAGTTTGCGTAAACCTCTTCTGCAGAATTATTGGCGTGAATGTCACTATGGCGATAATTGGCTGAATACGTATTGTGGAATCCCACAACGTCAGGTTGGTACGCTAAAAAACGTCGGCTTCGATCTGCTCTCCGTGGAAAGTTCTTATGGCAAGAGTATCTGGGAGATTACCTGGAAGGATTTCTGGCCGCATTATGTCGCGCGTAAACCTTTAGTCGAGAGGCGGATGTGACAAAAATTCTGCTCAGATATGATGATTATTCGGCTGCCAGCAATACCGTTCTTGAGAAGCGGCTTTTCGAAATGGCGGCAGAGCTTCGGTTAAAACTTAATGTATCCATCGTCCCTTTCGTGGCGGGAGTTCAGTGGCCGCTACGTGGGCCTATTCCACTTTTAGCGCTGCCGCCTGACAAAATTGAACTGTTTAAGAAATTTTCACTGGTTCTCGAACCGGTACTTCACGGCTACGCCCACCAGACCGTCAGTCGTTTTTCCGGCTTGAGCGAATTCAGTTATGCTTTGCCCCTGAACGTGCAAGTTGATCGTCTTCGGGATGGCAAATATTTTCTCGGGACTGCTCTGGGAGCGAGCATCAACACCTTTGTGCCGCCCTGGAACGCCTATACGAGTAGTACTCTGATTGCGCTGCAACAATCCGGTTTTCAGCTGCTTTCCGGTGATGTTTCATTTGGTCCCCTCTGCCCGGAACTTGCTTTTATCCCTTCAACCTGCCAGATTCCCGAGATTTTAGCTGCTCTTTCAGCTGCAAGGGAAGATTCCGACGCATGTATCACCATGCTATTTCATGAATATGATTTTTTCGAGAGCGGCAGTCCACATGCCGTTATCTCCATCGAGGATTTTGGCCGACTTCTTGATCGTATCGCGCGGCAGGATGTGAAATTTGTCTGTTTAAGCGATTGTGCGGTCGGCTTTGATATGGAGCGGGCCAAGGTCAATCAGAAACTACGTGAAGCCATGAAATCACCCTTCCGGAAACTGATGAAGAAAGGAACCGGTGGGGTGTACTGGAGTACTGATGTCGCCCGCCGAAAGTTGCGATTCCTGTCATTCTTCAATCGATTCAGGCCATGAAACGGCACATCATTTACGACGTTTCTATCATCATGCCAGCCTATAACAGTGGAAAACTGCTGACGGAAGCCGTTAATTCATGTCTTGACACTGACGGAGTGTCTGTTCAGGTCATTGTCGTAGACGATGGCGGCAGTGATGGCTCGATAGAAACCGTAGAGAACTCGCACCCTGACCTAATGATAGTTCGTGGCGCGCACAGGGGAGCAAGCGCCGCCAGGAATCAAGGCTTGGCCCTGGCTTCAGGTAGATTTATCAAGTTTCTTGATTCCGATGACCTGCTTGCTCCCGGCGCTCTTAAAGCCCAGGTCGTGGCCATCGACCGATCCGGTGCTGATGTTGTCTACGGAGATTTCGAATTTACCGGTAATATGGATGATCCCAGGATTGGAGGGGAGCCGTTTCGTGGAACGGGTGAGGTCGAAGATGTTATCGACGCCTTGCTGGGTGACTGGTGGTGCGCCAATTTCTGCTATCTTTACCGTCGGGAGGCCATTGCCGGTCTCTTCTGGGATGAGCATCTCGGCTGTCTTCAGGATTTTGCTTTTATTCTTAATGTTGCCCTGAGAGGCGGCGCGTTTCTCCATCAGCCCGGTGTAACCGGCTATTATCGGATGCATGGCGGGCAGATTACCAATTCATCAATGGAAAAATATGCCGTCAACCGGAGCAAAATTCTGGGTGACACCCTGGTGATATTGAATGGCTTGGGACAATTAACCTCGCGTCGACGAATGCTCATCGCCCATGGTTACTGGAGCGCCGCCAGAGCTTTTTACCGATTTGATCGCACGAGATTCGATGAGGCTGTTGCCGACGTATATCGTCTTGAACCTGGATTTTCGCCGAAATTTTGGGCGCCCCCCACGGTTCGAATTCTGACAGCCATTTTTGGCATCAGACGAGCCGAACGGATGCTTGGTTTACGTCGTAATATTGTCAAGGCGTTGAAGTAACACAATTCAATCATTCTCCAACAGTGTGGTAGCTGTTCTTCAAGGACAATTTATGCAAAAAATTCTTCTGGTATTCGGTACCCGCCCCGAGGCCATCAAGATGGCCCCGGTGGTGAAGGAACTCCAGACTCATCCGGATTTGTTTGCAACCGTGGTCTGCGTTACCGCTCAGCACAGGGAAATGCTTGATCAAGTGCTGGATCTGTTCGCAATCCGTCCTGATTATGACCTGAACATTATGAGGCAGGGACAGGACCTGTTCGATGTGACTACCGACGTACTTTTGGGGATGAGGCGGGTGTTGACGGAGGTTAAACCCGACCTGGTTCTCGTTCACGGCGACACCACCACGACCTTGGCGGCTTCTCTTGCGGCCTTCTATTGCCGTATACCGGTGGGCCATGTTGAAGCTGGTCTCCGTACCGGCAACAAGTACGCCCCTTTTCCCGAAGAGATGAATCGCAAAATTACCGGGAGTATCTGTAATCTGCACTTTGCCCCTACGGAGCAGGCCAGGCAGAGTCTGCTGGCTGAAGGGGTTTGTGACAACGCCATCCATGTCACCGGCAATACGGTTATTGATGCTCTTTTCATGGCTCTGAAGAAAATCCGCACCGAAAACCTCGCACCCTGTATCGAAAAAGAACTTGTTGCTCGCAACCCTCATCTTAATTGTGTTTTTTCACCCTTCACCCTTCACCCTTCACGCCTGATATTAGTGACAGGGCATCGTCGGGAAAACTTTGGTGATGGTTTCGAGCAGATTTGTCAGGCATTGAAAGAGCTTGGCAATCGGGAAGATGTCGAAATCGTCTACCCGGTACATCTGAATCCCAATGTCCGTGAACCGGTGCTCCGTATCCTGGGAAGCTCCCCAAGAATCCACTTGATCGAGCCTCTGGAATATCTTCCGTTCGTGCACCTTATGAGTCACTCTTACCTTATTATCACAGATTCCGGCGGTGTCCAGGAGGAGGCTCCCTCCCTAGGCAAGCCGGTATTGGTCATGCGCGATGTTACCGAGCGTCCCGAGGCTGTAACTGCGGGGACTGTGCGACTAGTCGGTTCGCGGAAGGAGTCAATTCTCCGGGAGACGACGCTTCTTCTCGGCGATCCCAACGCGTATGCTCTTATGACGCGCGCCCATAATCCTTATGGTGATGGCTTGGCAGCGGAGCGCATTGTTCAGCACCTTTGTTCCGATAAGGTGCACAGCTGGTGAATTCTAATGAATTGTGCCGATATCCCTATACTGATGTATCGCCATGTTATTCCTGCCGACAAGGTCCGTGCTAATGCACCTTTTGCTATCTTGCGATTCCAACGCTTACGCTGGGTACTGCCGTGAGGCAGGTTATCGTGGGGCGGTGAGCATCTTTTTTCCGCGCCCGCACCGTCATTACCGGCCCGTACTGCATGCGCCGAGTGCTTGTGCTTGAATATTAAGGGGATCCCGGCGTGAGATTCCGGTTCAAGTTGAACCGATGAATGTGGATCATGGGGTTCTCAAGGGTGTGGAGTAAGAGGATGTGAAACTATAAGCTGGTATGTTCTAAATGACGGCACAGCCGAGCGATAAGTTTTACGAAAAGTGATATCTTATGTGAGTTTATTTCATGGGTAATAGTGGTAAACTGAACAGCATTCACGCCCTGCGTGGTCTGGCGTCACTCTGGGTCTGCTGGTTTCATCTGACAAGGGGAGGGGTTGCCTTTCCGACTTGGGGGCCGCTACGCGCCACGGGGATCAACGGGTGGCTTGGTGTCGAGATGTTTTTCGTTATTTCCGGCTTCATCATTCCCTATGTCCTCTATAAATCCCGGTATACCCTTGGAGAGTACAAGCATTTCGCCATGAAACGCCTTATCCGGTTGGAGCCCCCTTACCTGGTTTCTATCGTGCTGATTCTGTTTTTGAACTATGCGTCAACACTCTCCTCTCTCTACAAAGGTCCTCCTTTTGGTCTTGACGTAACGCAGCTCATGCTTCATCTGGGGTATCTTATCCCCTTCTCGAACTATATATGGATTAATGACGCTTTCTGGACTCTTGCCATCGAGTTCCAATATTACCTGTTACTCGGTCTGGTTTTTCCTTTCCTGATGAGAACCAAAACTCTTGGCATCATTATCTCCATACTGTTCATGATAGCCGCTTTCGCCATCGATACCGACAAAGTCGTGTTAAAATGGTTCTTTCTGTTTTTCATGGGATTCATGACGTTCAGATATTACGCCGGGTTGGCGAGCCGGCCGGTTTCAGTGGTGTTGCTGGCGGTGGGTTTCATCGGCTGCCGTTACACCATCGGCCTTGAACCAGCCATGGCCGCTGTTTTCGCGGTCTGGTTCATCCTTTATTTCAAGTACCATAATTCCATTCTGGAATTTCTCGGCACTATTTCCTACTCTCTCTATCTGATCCACGTTCCCATCGGAGGTCGGATTCTTAATCTGGGTTCCCGTTTTGCCGTGTCCGAAATTTCCCAGGTTGCCGTTGTTCTCGTTGCCCTGGGAGTGAGTTTGGCGAGCGCTTGGCTGCTTTATTATTTTGTGGAGAAACCGGCTCAGCAATGGGCTGCGGCCATAAGGTACAAATAACCGTCCTGCGGATCCGTACTGTTCCCTCCGGATTGGATCCATAAGTGGATCAAAAGTGAAGCGTACATGGTGAGACAAGAGATCCCCATACTGATGTACCATCATGTCGTGCCTGCTGATAAGGTTTCTCCGCTGGCTCCTTTTGCGGTATCCGCTGACCTTTTCTCCCGGCAACTGACTTGGTTGCAGCTGGCTGGGTTTCATACGGTCACCTTGGGTGAGTTTTTCGATCTCCGGGAGGCGAAGAAGCGATGCGAGAAGCGAGAAAAACTGCTTATTATTACCTTTGACGACTGCCCTGCCAACCTCCTTGAGCATGCTGTTCCTGAGCTGATTCGTCGCGGAATGACCGCCACATTCTTCGCCGTGGCCGGTAAGCCGGGAGAGAACAATGACTGGGACAGAGGTGAGGGCGCTCCGGAAATACCGCTCATGTCGTCCGGTGACCTGAAATCCCTTGCCGACGGCGGCTTCGAAATCGGCTCACATGGAATGAGTCACGCAAATCTCAGGAAATGCTCGCCGGAGCAGATCCGGTGGGAGCTGAAAGAATCACGTGAGATCCTGGAGGATACCATTGGGAGAGCCGTTCAGTTCCTGGCCTATCCCTATGGCGAATATCCGGAAGGGTATGCCGGTTATTGCCGCGAGGCGGGTTATCGGGGCGCGGTGAGTATTTTTTCTCCTGTCCGCACCGTCACCACTGACCCGTATTGCATGCGTCGGGTTCTCGTGCATGAAGGTGATAACGGCATGAGATTTCGGTTCAAGATGAGCAGATTGTATCAGCGGCTCAGATATTACGTGGATAAACGGGTTTTGAGAGCGGATGGATGATGGTGCTAAAATACAATCTGATCCTCAGGTACTCTTGCTGACCAGCGTTATGATAGTTATCTGGATGGCTTGCACAGTGCAAAGGGAAAAAGTCATGGCAAAAAAACTTGAGCAAATACTTTGTGAGTTGACTGTAGAGCGTAGGGTTGCAATTGAACAACGCGCAGCAGAACTTGCTACCTTGAAAGATTTGCGTCTGGCAATGCAAAAGACGCAAGCTGATTTGGCGGCTCAACTTCACATAGGTCAGGATAGTGTTTCACGTCTTGAAAAACGGAGTGATATGTTGCTTTCTACATTGCGGAGTTACGTTGAAGCAATGGGAGGAAAGTTGGAATTGACAGCCAGTTTTCCTGATCGTCCACCTGTAATGATTGATCATCTATCAAGGAGTTTAGGAAAGATCTAAACTCGAATATCTTTTTTCACTCTTCACTCTTCACTCTTCACCTTTTACCGGGAGTAGCTGTGCGTCAGTTTAATACCGCCGGTCCAACAGTTGCAGATGATCATTACTGCCTTGACCCGCTTCAGCGGCTAAATCTGGATGAAATACTCAAACTCATCGGAGATAAGCGTTACTTTGTTCTGCACGCTCCGCGTCAGACCGGCAAGACGACCTGCCTGCTGGCGCTCATGCGCTACCTGAATGCGCAAGGGCGGTATCGCGCGGTATATGCCAATATTGAATCGGCGCAGACTGCTCGCAATGATGTGGCACGTGGCATGCGTGCTGTCTGTGGGGGAATAGCGCAATCGGTCCGGCGTTATCTGGGTGATACGTCATGTGAAGAGCGCTGGCTGAAGATTTTTGATGATAATGGCCCTGATGCAGCTTTGCGTTCGCTCCTGGAATATTGGACCCAGTCCGCCCCGCAGCATCCCGCCGTGTTGATGCTTGATGAAATCGATGCTCTGGTAGGCGACACTCTCATCTCCGTATTGCGCCAGATCCGTTCAGGTTACGCCGATCGGCCGGATCATTTTCCCCTGTCGGTTATTCTGTGTGGTGTTCGTGACGTTCGCGACTACCGTATTCATGGCGGCGACGGCGAAATCATCACGGGCGGGAGCGCGTTCAACATTGAAGCCGCCTCTCTGGTTTTGGGTAACTTCAGTCGGGACGACATCCGTAATCTGTATGCCCAGCTCACAGCGGAAACCGGACAGCAGTTTGCTGGAGCGATCTATGACAAGCTCTGGGACGACACCGCCGGTCAACCGTGGCTGGTGAACGCTCTTGGCCAGATTCTCTGTTTTGACCTGCCTGAAGGCAGAGAGCGCAGCCGTCCCCTTTCCCTGGAACTCTACCATCAAGCGCGGGAAAAACTGATCAGCAGTCGTACGACGCATCTGGATCAACTGGCGGATAAACTAAAAGAAGAACGAGTCCACCGGGTGATTGCCAGAATATTGGGTGGTGAAATCGACATCGACACCGTTCCCACCGATGACCTGCAGTATGTTCAGGACCTGGGACTATTAACGTTAGAGGGTCCCCTCAAAATCAGCAACGCCATATACCGCGAAATCATCCCCCGGGAACTGACCTGGACCACCCAGCAGCTCACTATCCATGAAGAAACCCCGTGGTATGTAACCGAAAAGAAGCGGCTTGATATGACCAAACTGCTCCGTTCTTTTCAACAGTTTTTTCGAGAAAATGCCGATGCCTGGCTCCAGCAGTTCCAGTACAAGGAAGCCGGTCCCCAACTTCTGTTGCAGGCGTTTTTGCAACGGATCGTCAACGGTGGTGGTCGCATCACCCGGGAATACGGACTGGGGATGAAACGGATGGATCTGTATCTGGAATGGCCTCTGGATGACAACCTTGCCTTTCTGGGGCCGTTGCAGCGCGTCGTGCTGGAATTGAAGATCATTCGCAAAGGCTTGGCTGCTACCCTGGGAGAAGGATTACCCCAGACCGCCGGCTATGCCGCCGGTTGCGGCGCTGACGAGGCGCACCTGATCATTTTTGACCGAAGTGGTGACAAAGAGTGGGATGACCGAATTTGGGAGCGGAGTGAAGCCGTTAACGGCAGGCAGGTACACGTTTGGGGGATGTAAAATTTACTACATGGAGTGCTGAATGTATGAACAAGCGCGACATGAATTCGTCCATCAACTCCTATCTACTATCTGTCGCAACTCAGATTTTACGCGGATAAACGGGTGTTAAGGTGATTCGCGACAAAGAACATACCCGACAGAAACCCGTTCACCCTTCGACAAGCTCAGGGCGAACGGATTCAGGTTTAATAACCGCCTTATTTTCCGTTCGTGGTGAGCCTGTCGAACCATGAACGGAAAATCGAT
>CAIYUY010000264.1 GCA_903929485.1 uncultured Desulfuromonadales bacterium | reverse complement strand
TCCCCGTCAGAGAGGTCATGGTGGTTACCATGAAAAGTTAACAATCACATTTAACGCTAGAGCCGGACAATTCTCAGTATTTTAAAAAATATCAACCAAATACCGGGCTCAGTTTTTTTACCAAGTCCGACAGGCTGCTAGGATATCACTTACCCACGCGTCCGTATCCGCTTCATGACGCTGAACTCTTGAGCGAACATGAGATCTTGAGGGTCCGACCCCACCAGTCCCCGGTTTGATGAGGGGGGGTAAGGTAACACCTGCTCCCTACTCTACCCTCTAACAGAACGCCTCCCTTCAGGGGGCAGGGGGACGCACATAAGCTTATAAGTTGCTCTCCTTTCGGAGTTCAGAACGCCTCCCTTCATGATGAAGTCTTTAGCACACCAAAGAGGAAACTTATAAACTTATGTGCGTCCCCCTCTAACACTGCCGTTATGTCAAAGGGTTGAATTGCCGTGAAAACCCCGGTTTTGCTCATGTTTCGGCGCAACTGAAACCGGGTCAGGGATTCCACCACGTCGATGTTGTTCAGGTTCTGGAAATTGATCCCGGACCACTGTTCACGTTTCACCCGCACCGAATAGAGGTAGTCGTCCTGAGCCATGCCGCTGGCGGGGTTGTTTCGTTGAGTGTACGCAGAGAGGACGACTTCACTGCTGTCCTGCAGGGCGCTGAAGATCTCCCCGATGAGCCGGAAACCGATGCCGTGGACATGGGACATGTACAACCTGAGCAACTGGCTGAGTGACATCTCCTTCACTGACAGTTTGTACCCCCGTTGCGGTACGGTTACCGTCCTGTGCGGCATATCCTCAAGCTCCGGCAGATCCACATCGATGTAGACTCGTGTTCCGTTGTCACGCAGTTCCGTGGAAACGATGGTCTCCCGTGGCCAAGCCATCCGCCGGAGGAGCTCATCCAGATAACTACTCTTGGCCGCGACACTGGTATACAACTCATTCTCGATGAACTGTTTGCGGCGTTGTTGCTCCCGGCTGAACTCCTCCTTCCGGTTCTGCCACCCCTGCAGTTCGTCCAGGTAGCGGTTCGACGACTGGCGGTTCTCCTCTGCCAGCTTATCGCGCTTCCCACGGAACAGCGAAGCAAAAAAGCCGAGAGTTTTGGGCGTCGGCTGTTCAGGAATGAGCTCGGGAAATTCCTGAAGCTCGAAAGTCGGCCTCACCTCCGGAGCCGGGGTCACCAGATGGATCTCTCCCAGCGCCTCTATCTCGCGGTTGATCTCGTCGCATTTCTGCTGCATCAGCCCCTTGACCAAATCCCCTTTCTGTTTCTTCACCCTGGCGATGGTTTTCTCATCCAGAGGATACCCCTGCTGATCCTTGAAGTAGAGTGTCCCTTCGTCGGTTATCCCTGCGGTAACCTCCATATTCACGATCCGTTTCCCGGAGGCGGCTGAACTGCTGCTGCGCGACGGATCGCCCAGTTTCCGGCGGGTGGAGATCCCCGTCCCGGGAATCCCGGTATTGAGAAAGGTTCCCCGATTCCCCACGGTCACCGAGGCCCCCCGACCGCCGAAGCTGAAGCTCGCGCCGCTGCCGCTGAGGTTCATTCGAATTCCCGGCGCCAGCGTGATAGTTTTTCTGAAACGGAGCGCCATATACGGACCCTTTGCCCTCTGTTTAGAATTCAGCTACACGACTTGATACATCCTGATCCGGACTCGCTCCCATGGCGAAGCGTTGTGATCCACTCTGATAATCTCAGCCGTCAGGATCACCCCTTGATCGGCGATGACCGCTGGCACCGGGTTAATGTCGCGCGGTACATAGCCAATCATCTGACCGTCGCCGGTACGTACGGCAATGGCCTGATCGTCATACCGGTTTTTCGGTTCACGAACCAGGAAAACCGTCGCCCCCTCAGAAAGGGTTTGCGCCACTTCCTGTCGCATTCCCTCATGGTACTGAAAGCCGGCCAGATACATGTCCGCAAGAGTGACCTTTCGTTCCGGTCGGGCCTCAGCCCTTTTGGGAAGTACCGATGAAAGCCCGGCCACCCCCAACGTTTGCAAGAACGTTCGTCGCAGCATACTTTTAACCTCCCTTGTTGAACTCCCGTTGCCGAGCCAGTGCATCTTCCAGTTCCTTTACCACCAGTTCCGCCAGTTCCCGGGGCGCCTCCACCGTCACGTCCGGTAACCACCGGTACAACCAGGGGCGGATGCCCAGTATCCCCTTCACCTGAAATTCCAGTTCAAAGCCGCCGTCGGGCAGTTCCGTCAGTTTCTGGCTGTCATGCCAGCTCCGCCGAAGCAGGAATGGCCGACAGACGGAGGCAAAACTGAGTCGCACCGGCACCGCCTCCCCGTCAGCGTACCGCCCGAAGGTTCCGGCATGATCAGTTTCAGGATCAAGTGGAAGCGGTTCGTAGGTCGCCTCCAGCATCTCCAGTTCCCGTATCCGGTCCAGGGCAAAGGAACGGAATTCCCGCCGCGTGTGACACCACCCCCGCAAGGTCCAGTAGCCGTCATGAAAGAAGAGGTAGTAAGGATCGACGATCCGGGCATGTTCCTCGCGGGTACTGGCCGCCGTATAGACAAACGCCACTCGCCGCCGCTGGGCAATGGACCGGTTATACTGAACCACTCCCGGATATCCACGCTGAATTCGTCGGCGGCCACGATGATATGCGGCGGCAGCTCCCGGAATGG
>CAIYUY010000263.1 GCA_903929485.1 uncultured Desulfuromonadales bacterium | reverse complement strand
CCACCGTACCAGGTAACGTTACGTTGGCCGGCGGCAGTGTGACAGTCACAAGCGGCTTTATCCTCACCATGGCCGGGACCCAGACCATTACGGCCACCGATACCGTCACCCCATCGATTCATGACGTCAGCGGCAGCATCGCCGTTGGGGCGGGAAGCCCTTCCAAACTGGCGTTCTCCGTGCAGCCGAGCAATAGCTCCGCAGGCGGAACCATCATGCCGGCGATCGTCGTACAGATTCAGGACACGTACGGAAATCTGACCGGAGCTACCGATACCATCGCCTTGGCGATCAGCGCGAATCCGGCTTCGGGCGTTTTGAGCGGCAGTAACAGTTTATCGGCGGTTGCCGGAAAAGCGGCATTCAGTACTCTCAAAATTGACAATGCCGGGACCGGGTACACGCTGCTGGCGACAAGCGGTTTACTCACTGCCACCAGCGCGACCTTCAACATCACCTCGTCGGGCCAGACGATAACCGTTACGGCTGATTCACCCGCCACCGCCGCCTCCGGAGAGACGTTCACGGTGGCGGCGACCGCAACCGGCGGGACGGTTACCTACGGCAGCGCCGGCGGCTGTACGAATGTCGGCGACACTTTTACCATGACCAGCGGAACCACCGCCTGCACGGTTCTCTTTGATCAGTCGGGGGACGCAACCTACAGCGCCGCGCCCCAGGTTAGCCGGACGGTTACCGCCACAAAGGCGTCCTCTACGACAACAGTGACGGTAAGCGACGTTCCCTACGACGGCGGCAGGCATGGCGCAACGGCGACGGCCACCGGTGCCGGCGGTTTGAGCCAGAGCGTCAGCGCCACCTATGCCGGTCGTAACGGGACCATATATTCATCAAGCAGTACCGCACCCGCCAATGCCGGTGAGTATACCGCCACTGCTGCCTACGCCGGTGACAGTAACCATGACGGGAGCGCCGATAGTAAGAATTACTCCATAACCAAGGCTACTTCGACGACGACCGTATCGGCAGGCGGCGCCACCTATGACGGCAGTCAGCACGGCGGAACGGCGGCAGTAATCGGCGCCGGCGGGCTGAGTCAGAGCGTTGCCGTCAGCTATGTCGGGAAACCCGGCACGACGTACTTATCAAGCGCCACCGCGCCCGCCAATGCCGGTGACTACACCGCAACCGCCACCTTTGCGGGGGATAGCAACCATTCCACGAGTTCCGGGAGTACGGATTACTCCATAGCCACTGCCGCCACGACGACAACCGTGACGGTAAGCGACGCCGCCTACAACGGCAGTCAGCAGGGCGGGACGGCGACGGTTACCGGCGCCGGCGGACTGAGTCAGAGCGTGACGGTGCTCTACTCGGGGCGTGTCACGACGGTATATGCATCATCCGGCGCCGCGCCCACCAGCGTGGGCGATTACACCGCAACCGCGACGTTCGCCGGTGACGGTAACCACACGGCAGGGAACAGCGACAGCAAAAATTACTCCATAACCATGGGGACGCAAGCGGTTATTACCGTGACTGGACCGCTCTCCGTCACCTATGGCGCCACCGGCGTCGCCACGGCCACCGGCGGCAATTGCGGCGGCAGCTATATTTTCAGCCACGGTTCCTCCACCGGTTGCAGCGTCTCCGGAAGCACCCTGTCAGTCTCCAGCGCCATCGGCGCCTGTACCCTGACGGCCTCCTGTAACGGGGACAGCAACTATAATGCCTCGGCAACTTCCGCCGGCTTTACGGTCACACTGAATAAGGCGGATCCGATCATCAGCATCGTCGTCGTTGATGCCACCATCAAGGTCGGCGCCGCAACGGGGATAACCGCCTCCTCCGCCGGACCGGGAAGCTTCACCTATACTCCGTCATCCACCGTGAATTGCATCACCAGCGGTTCCACCGTTACCGGCCTCAACGCCGGAACCTGCACCGTCACGGCCAATCAGGCGGCAAGCGACAACTACAACGCCGGCACGGCAACCCAGTCGTTCACGGTCGTCCAGGGAAACCAAACCATCACCTTCGGCCCCACTCCCAACGTGACCGTGGGGCGCACCGGACTGCTTACCGCCACCAACAGTTCCGGTCTCACCGTTACCTACGGCAGTTCGACGACGAATGTCTGCACCCTGAGCGGCGTTACTAATTCCACCGTCACCGGGGTAAACGCCGGAACCTGCAGCATTACTGCAACTCAGGCGGGGAACGGCAACTTCAATGCCGCTTCGACTTCACTTGACTTCACCATCGGTCAGGCAAGTCAGACGATTACCTTTGGCGCAGCACCAAGCGGCGTCATCACCGGTAGTGCCCCCTTTACGGTGAGCGCCACAGCCACCTCCGGCAGCGCCGTTACCTTCAGCGCCGACACCACCGGGGTTTGTACCTTGGGCGGGACCAACAACGGTACCGTAACGCCGGTAGCCGCCGGGATCTGTGTCGTAAAGGCGAATCAGCCCGGGAATGGGAACTATGCCGCCGCCCAGCAGGTTGTGCAGCACATCGCCATCGGCTCACCTGCCGCGGTGACGGTGGTGATTCAGACCAACCCCCCCGGGCTTGAGTTCACCCTGAACGGGGGGCTCGTCACCGCACCCTACAGCTTTACCACGACGCCGGCAACTTCCTATACCGTCAATGTCCCGACCGCGACCCAGAACGGCGGCGCGGGGACCCGGTATGTTTTTAATAATTGGTCCGACGGCGGGGGGGTGTCACACATCATTGCCACCAGCGGCAGCGGAACCTATACGGCCAACTTTACTACCCAGTATCAGTTGACGGTTACCGACACGGATAACCATGGCACTGTCAGCCCAGCTCTCGCATGGTTTAATGCCGGCGCCAACGCCACCATCTATGCCACACCCGAATATGGTTATATCTTCTCTTCGTGGAGTTTGACCAGTGGCGTCGGCCCCATCACCAACTCGTCCACCGCCACCACTCCGGTTGTCATGAACGGACCGAACAGTGTTAACGCCGCCATGCAGATGCTTACGCCGGCGAATCTCAAAGCCGGCGTGGTAGCCGGCGGCAAAACCGGTAATATCGGCGGAGTTCGCGTCTGGCCGATTCAGATCCAGAATACGGGGGCGTCAGCGGCCACGACGGTAAAACTGAATTCGGTGACTTTTTCAACCATCGGGTTGTGCAAGCCGACGGTAACCGCAGGCACTTTGCTGCCGTTGGCCTACAACAGTATCGGCTCCGGCAGTACGGGCATACAGAATATTCAGGTGAACTTTGCCGGCTGTGCGGCACTGGCGAAAGTCAACGTCACCATCCGTTATACCGCCGATGGCGGCATAAGCGGTTCCAACGTCATCACCTCTCAGCTCCAGTAACCCGCACCATCAACCCGGAATTGAGGAGGCAACTTCTCAATTCCGGGTTTACAACGTATATCGACGCTTGGGGTCTCTAATGAATCGAATGATGATGTTTTTTGTGGCGGTTGTCCTTTTTTCAACGACTCCGGCGTTTGCCGGGTCTGTCGCCTTCACCTTTACGTTTGCCGGTACTGATACAATTACTGGAGATATCCATACCGCGACAGGTGACATGGGCTTCGATACTTCTGTCTTCGCTACTGGTGCAAATGGAGCTTACTCTTGGCCTACTGTTGATTCGGGCTTGCTACAATATTTGAATGTACATGTCTATGTTAAAAGCTTTAGTACGGGTGGCTCCACTAATACGGCCAACTACACTACTGCTGATTTTTTGGATGTAGCCTTCGATACCGGGCCGTTAGTTAGTCCTGACTTTACTCATGATCAGACTTTGATGGGCCACCCGTTTGATGCTTCCATTGCCAGTGCTAATAATGGGTGGGGTCAGTTACCCGCCACCTTGGATGAAAGCGTTGCCACTTACGGTGCTTTTAATTTTACTACCACTGATCAATCACTGGTGGCGACTAACGTATATGAGATGACTGGGGCTGGGGTACCCATGCAGCTCACCCAGATGAACACCGTCCCCGAGCCCACCACCTACCTCCTCCTGGGTATCAGCCTGGGCGTGGTGGGGTTGGCGCGGAGGCGGTTGATGCGGCGGAAGGGATTGAACCCGGAAAAGAGTTAAGAAGTAAATGGCACTATTCTCTTGTTCCCAAGCTCCGGCTTGGGAACACACTTATGCTTGAAGCTCCAGCTTCAGGAATGACGCAGTAAATGGTTCATGACCTTTGAAAACGCGCAAAGCTGGAGCCTTGCAGACATTGGCGTTCCCAAGCTGGAGCTTGGGAACGAGAAGAAATTCAAATCTGGAATGGGTAACTCTATGACCATGTTTTTGCTACTGCTGGTTATCATTGGGGGATTCGGCGTCGACCTGACCATGACGCACAAACGGTATCGCATGTTCGATGATATCAAGGGGTGGGAAGCCACTAAGCTGTGGCTCGGTGAACGCACCTGGATATTCGTCGGCGTGGGAGCACTCTACCTGACGTTTTTCCTCAGTGACCTTGTCCCGTATGATGGTCTCGGCGACAGGTTCACCGACGTGGCCCATGGTATCTTCGCCGTGCCGGCAGGATTGAGCCCGTACAAGGGGGCGATGTCCCTGTTGCTGGCGATCCTGACGGGATTTGCCCTAGATCTGTACCTGGCGCTGAAGTCGTACCATGTCATGGATGACATCACGGGGTGGGAGGCGCTCCGGAGCTGGCTGGGTCAGCGGGGATGGTATCTGGTCGGCGCAGCCCTGCTCTGCTTGGCCTTCGTCGGAATCTCCTTCCTGGGTGAGCTTCCCCTCTTTGCCGCTCTCCGTCAGGTCAGCGGCAGTATGGTGAGCAGAATCATCAGGATGGTGGCGAGAGTAGGCCCGTACCTGAGTATGCTGGCCGTGGCGCTGCTCATCCTGGGGGGATTCGTCGCTGATCTGTACCTGGCGATGAAGACCTATCTCGTCATGGATGGTTTCACGAGGCGGGAGGCCTTCCGGAGTTGGTTGGGGAACCGGGTGTGGCATCTGAGAGGAACGACCGCGCTGTCGCTCTGTGTGGTAGGGATGTTCCTCTTCACCGACCTGATGCATCTTCCCGGTCTCCGGTATGAAAATCAGAAGTACATGGCCAGCGCCGGCGGGTATCTGAGGGAGAAAAAATACCCCGAGGCTCTGGTCCAACTGCGCAACGCCATCCAGAAAAACCCCGATGATCAGGAGGCCCGACTGCTGCTGGCCAGGACGTTCCTCCTCATGAAGAAGTACCCCGAGGCGGAAAAGGAGTTTCAGGCCATCACCTCAGCCGACGCGGCTTCCTTTGATTCCCGTTTCGGCATGGCGTACCTGCTGCTGGCCACCGGCCGGAAGGAACCGGCGCTGGTGGAATTGCAGGAAGCGATCCGGTCTCAACCTGCCGCCGTGGAGCCCCATCTCCTCATGGCCCGGGTGTATCAAGCCGGCGGCGACTACAACCGCGCCCTGGAGGAGTGCCGTCTGGCGCTGGCGGCCGACCATGATCACCTGCGGGCGCGGGAGCAGATCGTTACCACCGCGCTGGCGGGAAAAAACTATCCGGAGGCGCTTCGGGAGGCCGAGGTCGGCCGGAAGATGAACCTGCTGGATCTGAAGATGTGGATCTACCAGGCGCTGGCCCTGCGGGGGCTGGGTCGGTTCAGTGAGGCCGAACAGCTGTTACGCGAGGCTTCCACTCTCAATCCCGTGGCTGCATCCCCTTGGTTCATGTTGGGTACGTTCATGGAACAGCGGAAGGAATTCGCCATGGCGTTGCACTGTTACGAGGAGGGGTTGAAGCGTGAGCCGAAGAATCTCACCGCCATGAACAACGTGGCGGCGTTGTCCGTGGAGCATGGCGGCGACCTGAGGCGCGCCCATGAGCTGGCCGCCTACCTGAGCTGGAAATACCCGAGAAATCCCGATTATGCCGATACCTTGGGGTGGATTCTCGTCAAGGAGGGGAAAACAGCCCAGGCCATCCCCTTCCTCCGTCTGGCCGTAGCCGGGATGCCCGGCAGCCCGGAATATCGCTATCATCTGGGTGCGGCGCTCCTGAAGGCGGGCAATCAGGCCGCCGGCAGGAAGGAGTTGGCAGGGGCGTTTCGGCTCTCCGGCAACTTCTACGACGCGGACAAAGCCCGGGCGTTGCTGCGAATGTAAAGACTGTGAATGGTGAAGGGTGAAGGGTGAAAGGCAAGGGTGAAGGGTGAAGGGTGAAGAAAGGCAAGGGTGAAGGGTGAATGGTGAATAAAACCTGAGCGAAGTCGAAAGGTGCAGGATTGTGGGAAAACAGATTTGCTTGTGAATTAAATGAGGAGTTCTGCCCAGAGGACAACTTCCTGGGCAATCTGACGAGAAAGTGTCCACTTCGGTTACTAAGAAAAGGCATGGATTTACCATGATATCTAATGGTTATAAAGACATACCGATAGAAAAAATACAACAGCTACAAACTACACTAGACCAAGTGGGTGCTTATGTCTATAACAAGGACATGCAGGGCCGTTATACCTTTGCCAAT
>CAIYUY010000262.1 GCA_903929485.1 uncultured Desulfuromonadales bacterium | reverse complement strand
TTCGTGATACCTTGAACCGCAAAGACGCAAAGTACGCAAAGAAAATAGAGAAAAACAACGAACCTGGATTCTTTTTCGGTATACCCCAAAAAAGGCTTTTACTTTGGGGTTCCTTTGCGGTTCCTTTGCGTCCTTTGCGTCTTTGCGGTGAAACTGTTTTTGTTTTTCATCGTGTCAGTGAGTTATCTTACGAATCACGGTTCACTCGGGTTCTTTGGGGTACATACCGCAAGATCAAGCCGGACAGGGTACTAGATCTTCACCGGCAATACTACTAAGCCGGAGTTTCGAGCGAGGAAATTCTCTCGTTTGCATGCTTTGACAGGCACATCACGAACTGTATTTCCGATCATGTTTTAGTCGCTCGGCTCATTCACGACGTGTTCTCAAGGGGGTATTAAAGGCGAGGTGATTGCGCCGGGATACGGAGTCCGGACCTTGTCGGCGGCATACTCGCTGTATTTGATGACATGAAGCTGCTTCCCGTCGGGATCAAGCTCATGGACCATTCGGCAGGTATCCGCTTTGTTGCTCATTCGTCGTTACCATCTCACTTTTCAGTCACCATACAAGGCAGGACAGTTCCAAATACCATAAATAGCAGTATATTACTACATTTTAGACTGTTTCATTGGAAAACCATCCTTTCAGCGACACTGTCGATAATTCCCGATTTCGCTCCCCGGATAAATAGCAGATTATGGGTGCTTTCGCATTTCGCGTTATGGTATAAAGGACTGTTGGTTCGTAATTTTAGATTCAGGAGCAATCAAGCGTTTGACCGGGATCGTGGCGAGGCGGATCAATGGGGTGGAAACAGCTGGTCATGACAACTGCACTGATTACGGTGACGGCGGTGTCACATGTTCCGGCGGGGGACATCTACCGGTTCGAGGACGATGAGGGGGTGCTCCATTTCACCGACACCCCCAACGACCACCGCTTCAAAATATTCATACGGGATCTCAAGAAGGAGAAAAAGCTTCGTACCGCTTTCCACCTGGCCCGCTACGACCGAAACCCCGGGGAGTTCGAACCGATAATCACCCAATGCTCCACCGATTACGGAGTTGAGCGCTCCTTGGTGAAGGCGGTCATTCACGCCGAGTCAGCCTACAATCCCCAGGCAGTCTCACCCAAGGGAGCACGGGGGCTCATGCAGCTCATGCCCGGCACGGCCCAGGATCTCAAGGTCATGGACTCCTTCAACCCCCGGGAAAATATCCGTGGCGGGGTCAAGTACCTCCGGTTTCTCCTGGACACCTTCCGTGGAGATGTCCCCATGGCCTTGGCCGCCTACAATGCGGGACTCTCCAAGGTCGCCCGGTATGGTGGAATTCCCCCCTACGAAGAGACCCGCAACTATGTATCGCGGGTCCTGACACTGCAAAAGAACTATCAATAAAAAATTTATCTAAGGCTTCTTCATGACATCCGAAAAAAAAATATCCGTCTGGAATATCCCCAACATCCTCACCATGATGCGTATTGCCGCGATTCCGGTCCTGGTAGTTCTGCTCCTCCCCTGCTGGGGAACTGATCCCCACGTCCAGTCGAAGGCGGGGGGATTCTGGGCGGCGGCGCTTTTTTCAGTGGCATCCATCACCGACTGGCTGGACGGCTACTTGGCCCGCAGAATGGGCATACAAACAGTCCTGGGGGCATTTCTCGACCCCATCGCCGATAAGCTCATCGTCATGGCCTGTCTCATCATGCTCCTCCCCTACGGCAACATCCCTGCCTGGATGGTGCTGGTCATCCTCAGCCGCGAGATCATCATCACGGGTCTGAGAAGCATCGCCTCCAACGAAGGGATCGTCATCCCGGCCAGTAACCTGGGAAAATTCAAGACCATATTTCAGATCGTCGCCATCATCGGGTTACTCCTCCATTATGACTACCACTGGCTCTTCGCGATCAACCACCCTCTCTTCACCGTA
Organism: uncultured Desulfuromonadales bacterium; assembly: GCA_903929485.1. GTDB lineage: Bacteria > Desulfobacterota > Desulfuromonadia > Geobacterales > CAIOGM01 > CAIOGM01. The sequence goes on along the minus strand of CAIYUY010000262.1, from coordinate 6,912 downwards.
AACATGTACAATGTGGGGATGTTCTATCTCTGGATCGCCACGGTTATCACCATCTGGTCCGCGGTTGATTACCTTCGCACCTTCGTGAGGGTTTTCGCAAAATAACGGACAGGGGTCAGGGACTCTGCTCCCACCCTTGCAGCGTCCGGACAGTTATCCCCAAAATTCTGGCGAATTCATCCTGGGTTAAGCCCACCTTCCGCCGCGCCGCCACGACGGGGTGCTCCGGATCCGAAACTGTTCCGCCACACTTCATCTCCTGAAACAGCGACGCCGACTCTTCACCCCCACTCCGTGTTGAAACTCTTGGAGTATTCATGACACTACCTCCATATTTTTGGGAAGGGTCACGGTAAAGGTCGTCCCGACCCCCACGGTGCTTGAGACCAGAATCTCCCCCCCATGTCTCCGGATGATCTCGTGGGAGACACTGAGCCCCAGTCCTGTTCCCTTCCCCACATCCTTGGTCGTAAAGAACGGCTCAAAGATCCGGTCCATCACCTCCTCCGGCATCCCCTTACCCGTGTCGCTGATGGAGACGGAGACCGACGAATCGTCTTGCCAGGATCGGATGAAGATCTCTCCCCGTGGCGTGATGGCCTGAGCGGCGTTCACCAGCAAGTTCATGAACACCTGATTCAACTGACCGTAATGACAGAGTATTGACGGCATGGGCTCATACGCCTTTCGGATGGAGGCCACTGAATTGAGTTCATCAAAACAGACATTCAGGGCGTTCTCCACGCAGGAGTCCAGCGTCGCCCACTCCTCTTCCGCCGCGTCCACCCGAGAAAAACTCTTCAGATCACGGACAATTTTCGCAACCCGCTGCACCCCTTCCAGTGACTCCTCAATGAGATCACTACCATCGGTAAGAATATCTTTAACTTTCAGTACCGCCCTTCCCCTGTTGATGAGTTCTCGTGAATCCTGGCCGGATTCACCATGACAGCTTTCCTGAACGAGCTTGTCATACAGGACCATCTGCCGGAGATAATCAGCGAGAATCCCCAGGTTGCTGGTGACAAAACAGATAGGATTATTGATCTCATGGGCCACTCCCGCCGCCAGTTGCCCCACTGAAGCCATTTTATCGATATGCATGAGAGACTGGTCCTTCAGCCGGTTCCGTTTCACCTCATCAGCCACCCGAACTTCCAGATCCTGATTCAGCACCTCAAGCTTACGTTGATGAATCAGCAGTAACTCCTCGGCCTTGATCCGTTCCGCCACCTCCGCCTCCATCACCTCCCTGGCGGAATCAGCCACCATGCGGGCATCTTCAAGGAGGAGCTCGTTACATTTGCGCCGGGTTATGTCCCGGGTTATCCCCCGCCTTTCCAGAAAGACGCCGTCATCATCAAAAACATATTCCACGACGACTTCCGACCAGATACGGATCCCATCCTTGCCGAATTGTTCCAGCTCCATCAGCAAGTTCTCCGGGTGAAGGCCTGCCTGGATAGCGGCAGTAGATCTTCGGCTCGCCTCGGCGACGATGGCAAGGGATACGGGGGTCATGACATCAACCAGACTGAGCCCCATGAGCTCTTCCGGGCGATACCCCCAGAGATGCTCGGAAGAGGGGCTGATATAGGTGAATTTTCCCTTCAGATCCATGATCCAGAAAAGTTCACTGGTCGACCGTTCAAATTTGCGCAGTTGACGGAGCTGCTCCTGCGCCGACTCCTGGGCTTCCCTGCTCCGGGCAAGTTCCGCATGCAAGGATTCCACCTGTTCGCGCAAGGCGTTATCGGCGTACCTCTGCTCCGTTATCTCCCGAATACTCCTCATTGCGATCCCCTCCTGCCGTTCAGCCGATGCAATTGATTCACCCATCAGGGAGCTGAACCGCTGGTCCGTGAGACTTTTACCCCATACCTGCTCAACTGCTTGACGAAACATGGCGCCCCCTAAAATATCGTCGGCTGTCCCCCTGGGGACAGTTTTCAGTTCATCCGCACTGCTTTACAGGTAGTAATAGCGAATACCGTGCCAAAGAGGTGAGCTGAATTTATTCAGACAGTTACAGGACAAACAAAAAAGACAATTTGTCCCGATTGGGACAGATTGTCCCTGAGCGGACAAAATGGACGAAAGAGTCGAAGCTCGTCAAAAAATCAAAGGCCGGAGAAATTACTCTCCGGCCTTTGGTTCTCTGTCCGGATCTTCCTCATCCGATGCAAGAGGCGCCATCAGGATGGAGCGTCCAAAATCCGGTTAATTGCCACCCCGGCCATGGTGACGCCAAAAATAGCGGGGATGGTCATCATGCTCCCCAGGACTACCCGACGATGCAGGCAAGAAAACTGCCGGCTTCCACGATTGGGACAGATACAATTCTGTCCGCACCCCGCATCCGGCAACGAAGGCTTGCGAAACTCCTCCAGGGAATAGACAACGTCGATACCATTGGTAATCCCCTCTTTTTTTAACAGCTTTCTTACCGAACGAGCCATTCGGCAGACCATCGTCCGGGAGATATCATCCACCCGAACGAGGGTTGGGTCGGATTTCATGGCCGCACCCATGCTGGAGATGATCGGGATGCCGCGCCTTCGGCACTCCGTCATGAGGTGGATCTTGCTGGTGAAATGATCAATGGCGTCCAGGACATAATCATGATCTCCCGCCAGGAGCAGGGCGCTGCTTTCGTGAGAATAAAATTCACGGAAGGGAATGATCTCGGCGCTGGGGTTGATACTCCGCAAGCGATCGGCCATGACCTGACTCTTCCCCTTTCCCACCGTCCCATCAAGAGCGTGAAGTTGCCTGTTAATGTTGGTAAGACAAATATCATCGAAATCGACGATGGTGACTCGTCCGACACCGGCGCGACAAATCGCTTCGGCGGCGAAGCTGCCGACTCCACCCAGGCCGAAGATCGTCACGGAAGAGTTCCGGAGACGATCTACCCCTTCCGCTCCCAAAAGGAGCTCTGTTCCGGAAAATCGATGCAGCATGGTTCCCTCCATGGTCAAGTTATTTTTCAACTCCGGCCGGTATTCATTTTACATGGCTTCAATAAAAACCGAGTGACACATCAACCCCCTCCCGCTGCGTGAAGAGACGCCACTCATCTGGCTGATACGGGATGAAGTCTGTTCACCGTGGTAAAGAGGGAGAAGTAATGCTCCCGAACAAAACAGATAATTGTTATAAGTATAACGTAAAATTACACGCAACATGATATTTACCTTGACGAAAACGCTACTTCTACCTCATACAGTTAATCAAATTAACCAATGGAACAGAAGAGAAAGCGCCGAAACCCGGCATTCTCTCCATAACGGCAGCGTCTGCTGCAAGGAGATCATGATGTATCGAAGTATCGCCGGAATCATGCTTATTGTTGGACTCATGGTGGGTAACGCGTTTGCGGCAGGCGTGATGGTGGAGACACCGGAAGCCTGCGGGATCTGCGGCATGAACCGCGGGAAATTCGCCCAAAGCCGGACGGTCATCGTCTACGAAGACGGCAGTTCTTCCGGTTTCTGTAGTATCAACTGTGCAGCGGCTGAACTGAAAAGAACCGGTTACAAACCGGTCAAGTCGTTCATGGTTGCCGACTACACGACCTCCCAGTTACTCGACACAAAAACAGCCGTATGGGTTATGGGAGGCGATCTTCCCGGAGTCATGAGCGCTCACCCCACATGGGCCTTTGGAAACGTCGTCTACGCGGAGGAATTCATAAAACAGCATGGTGGAAAGGTGACCTCCCTTGACTTGGTAATGAAGGGAGCTTACGAGGAGAGATCCGGTCATGGGGGGCACGATCATGGCATGCATATGGGCCCCGGCGCTAACATGGTGTTCAATCCCGCTTTCGGCGATGACATCTACCACAGCCACCCGACCGGTATGTGGATGGCCAACTACAAGTTCATGCATATGGGGATGAACGGCCTGAAAGAAGGATCGACCTCCCAATCACTGGAGGGGGTCAGTCCGGCCGCCGGCAAGCCCCGCTACATGATGACCCCCACGGACATGACTATGGATATGCAGATGCTCATGATCATGTATGGAGTTACCGACCGGTTGACACTCATGGGAATGGGCAACTACCTATCCACGACGATGAACATGGTGATGAACATGGGAATGGGTAAGGGGAATAGTACCCAGGCGCCCATGCGAACAAGCGGTTTCAGCGATACGGAACTGAGGGGAATCTATAAGATTAACGAGCAGTTTAATGGGAGTATCGGAGTCTCTCTCCCCACGGGCGATATCCGGCAAGAGATCGAGATGATGGGGAAGAAGTTTCGCGCCCCCTACGACATGCAGTTGGGTTCAGGGACGGTGGATCTGAAACCGGCGCTGACCTACTCCGCCGTCAGTGACGATGCGCTCTGGAACTGGGGCGGTCAAGCCGGTTACTCCTACCATCTGGGGCGTAACGACGCCGGTTACAGCCTCGGCGACACTCTCAAGTTGACCAGTTGGCTCCAGCGGGCCATGGGACCGACCGCCACCTGGCTCAGGCTCTCCTATACCAACACGGCCCGGATCAGCGGCCAGGATAGTGAAATTGCCGGCTCTCTGAAATATGCCGATGCCCCTGATGCCGAGACCATGAATTACGGTGGAGAGCTGATCAATGCCTACTTGGGAGCCAGTTATACCAAAGGGAGTTTCAGTTTCGGCGTTGAGGCCGGTGTCCCCCTTTATCAGTATGTCAACGGTTTGCAGATGGCAACCACCTGGAATCTCACGGCGGCTGTTCAATACATGTTTTAGCGATCGCCATCACGCAGCAGTTCTTGCCATAATGTGGTCCATGATCACCGCGACCCGCGGCCATGGACCACAAATTACGGTCAATAAAAGCAAAAGCTCCTACATGGCTGAGCTCCGGTAATGGGCCGATCAGTGCTTCAGCAGGGTGATGTTGTCGGCGATTTTCCAGAGAGCAAAAGAAAAATCAATCATCATGGCGATGACGGCTACCTTGAAAATAATGTCGGTGATGCACGTTTTTTTGTCCATGGGTGTGTCTCCTTTTCCATCGTCTTTTTCACGGCTACCCGTGAACAGTCAATTTGTTCAAGATGCGAACGTATAGCAGCATTCATCGACAAATACAATAAAAATTACTTTACGATCAGGTCATTAGCGGATGCAGGGAAGAGACATCCATGGGAGTCTTGCCGCGGCTTCCTATCCGGTAAGCCCAAGGTAGCGGAGACGACACGACTACAAGCCGTCATAATCCGACAGCTCCCCCCTTCCCTTCACGACTTTTCTCGCATCCGTTCCACTCAGCTAAAAGATGAATAATCGTGCGAGATGGTCTATAGTGTGTCTGTATTCCGCCGCCTGATCATGGCTGTCAGGTGGCGCGGACGTTCGGTAACTATGGCGTGAGGCTGATCATGTTAAAAAAACTGATTATGAATAAAGTATGGATGGCATGCATCCTTTTCACCATCTCACTGGCTCTGTATGGTATCGATTTTACCCTCCTGGGCAATCTCAGGGAAATTTCCACGAGTTTTCTCGGTAATCTTGCGTTCCTCCCTCTTTACGTGATCATCGTCACTCTCATGTTTGAAAAGGTGCTCAGGGAACGTGAACGTCACACCGTGATGAGAAAACTGAACATGGTCATCGGGGTGTTTTTCAGCGAAGTGGGCAACCGCCTGTTAAAAGAGCTCTCTGCCTATGTGGTGAGCTGCGCGGAGCTTAAAAAGCATCTTCAGGTGAACGGGGCGTGGCAAGAAGGAGATTTTTCCAAAGCGCTGGAACTCCTGCGCCGTAATGATGTGAAAGTCAACCTGGATACAGCCACCCTCCCTTGTCTTAAACGGCTCATGGTGGAAAAACGGAATTTCCTGGTCAGCCTGCTGGAGAACCAGAATTTACTGGAGCATGAGGAGTTTACCGACCTCCTTTGGTCGGTCTTTCATATTGTTGAAGAGTTGGAGGCTCGGGAATCGTTCGACCATATGCCTCAGAGCGACATAGACCATATAAACGGCGATATCAAGCGGGTACTGGGTCATCTCTCCCGTGAATGGGTCCTGTACATGCAGCACCTGAAGCAGGATTATCCCTACCTTTTCTCCCTGGCAGTCCGACTCAACCCGATGGTTGATTCGCCTGATCCCGTACTCTATTAGTATTTTTCAGACCAACGCGGAAACATTTCTATCCGAAAGGCTTCTTTTTTCCCATATGGAAAAACGTCTTTCATTTTTTTCTCCTTTAAAATCAACAAGATTGCTCAACACATCCCCTTCTCGCAACAGTTGATACTCTCCGGTGGCCCGGCCGAATTCCAGCAGCAGCTCATGCTCGAGCAGGGTATGACAGAACACGACCAGCCAGCCGCCTGGTCGTGTCAACGCAGCCGCCCTGGACAGGATTTTCCGGGGTGCAAAGTATCTCAGGGGCAACCCCCACAGCAGCAAATGGTAACGCAGAACTAATGGATAGAAGATAAAGATGATGTCGTTCTCTCCAGCCACGCATTCCAAAAAATCACCTATCTTGTAACGTACCTTTGGATTCCCGGTTTGCTCCAGATAAGCCTGAGCATACTCTTGACGTGAATGAAAATCGGCATAAAGCTCATAGCCATCCAACTCGATGCCGGTAAGCTCAATTGGTTCCCCGCTTTTCCGGTTATGCCACTGCAACCATCGTTGGAGTGCGAAGACATAATGCCAATCATGCGAGCCGACATCCAGGGCCTTGACAACCCTGCCCTCGCGAAACGGCACTGCAAGCCCTTGCGTCGATTTATCCAGGATGTCCAGTAGATAAGGTGATTCGTTACAAAAAATGTACCAGTCAGAAATCCGTCCCACCCTTCGACAAGCTCAGGGCGAACGGATTAAGGTTTATAACTGCCCTCTGTTCCGTTCGTGGTGAGCTTGTCGAACCATGACGGAACATTTCCGC
>CAIYUY010000261.1 GCA_903929485.1 uncultured Desulfuromonadales bacterium | reverse complement strand
CCATGATGATCCGGCCCCGGGAACCGGCAGATGCGGTCATCGCTGCGGGGGAACTCTCTGTTGTCGCCATGCTCATTATAATGCCGTACCTCCGGAAAAGATGTGCACAAAAGCTTGTTCTGTTTTAATCCGCCTTGATCCCTGTTCATCCGTGTCATCCGTGTGAAACGGTTTTAAGTTTTAAAATACCATCGGCAGCCGGATGATCGCCTGGGTTCCCGTCCCTTCCGGCGCCGGGGCAAGGATGATGCTGCCGTCGTGCTGCTCGATGATCTGCCGCACCAGCCAGAGCCCCACTCCGGCGCCGCTGGTGCCGGGACTGCCGCCGCCGCGCCGATATTTCTCAAAGAGAGTGTCTGCCTCGCCGGGGAGGATGCCGGTTCCCCCGTCGAGCACGGAAATCACCGCCATCTTACCATCCGGATGGCATGCAAGGGTTACGTAGCTCTCCACCGGCGAGTATTTACAGGCGTTATCCAGCAGGTTCAAAAGAGCGGTCTTCAACAGCCCGACGTCTCCCGTAATCAACAACGGCGCCGCCGGGGGGAGAAAAACAAAGAGTCGGGCCGGCCAGAAACGTTCGGCCTCATCGATGAGCTCATCAAGGAACGGAAGGAGTTCGATCCTCTCCGTAACGGATCGGACGCCCCGGTGCTCCTGCCGCTCTTTCCTCAGGGCGCTCTCCATTATCTCCACCAGCCGTTTCACGGCATGTTTCATGGTGGCAAGACGCGGCTCGGGAGTGCGCCCCTCTTCACTACCCCGGAGCTCCAGCAGATCCAGATTGGCTTGAATGATGGTCAGCGGGGTGCGGTATTCGTGGGACAGCAGGGAGAGAAAACGGGTTTTTTCCCTGTTCACCTGCTGTTCGCGATCAAGAGCGTCTTCAAGTTCATCCTGTTTGCCCCTCAACTCCACCGTCATCTCCGCAGCCAACTCCACCGCCTTCTGCTCCGAGCCCCGGGCCGCCGCCAACGCCCGTTCCTCCGCCGTGTGCAGCCGTTTCATGAGTGCCTGAGTCATCAGCAGCATGTTGCAGAGAGAGACCAGCGGCAAGAGGTGCATGTTCCACCAGTGTACCGGCATAACGCCCAGCGCCCGGAGAAACTGCGAGGCATACCCGATACTCGCGACTCCAAACGCCGCCAGGTAGAGCTTCCCTTCCGGCTCGTTTCGTCTGACCTCCGTGATACTGAGGCGAAACAGCAGCAGCATGGTGGCGATGGTCCCCAAAATAGCGCACTGTGCGACGACGCCAAACCAGTCAAACGGTATGGAGAGCACCAACAGGATTCCCAGGAGTGTCATGGCGGTCAAAAAGCGGTGAGACCAGGTTCCCTGGGGAGGATTAAAAAGACGGAGCGCGAAGAGCGCAAAGGAGCTGAGCATGATTCCGCCCCCGCCCCCCATAAGATAATCCGACTCAAGGTGGGGAAGATAGGGCGCCAGAAGAGGGTACATACCGGCCGAGCCGACACGGAAGCAGAACTGACCGAGAGTAATGAGGGCAAAGTAGAGATTGAGCCGGTCCCGCTGCCGAAAATAATAGTTGAGGTTGATCAGGATGATCACCAGGGCGGTGACCAGGAAACAGCAGTTTAAAATAATGCGCAGGTTGTTGTGATTGATGAGGGCCGGCAGGGTATGGACATCGCCGATGAGAGTGACGGTACTGGTGGAGCGGACCCGGAGATAGACGGTAGCGGACTGTTTCGGCGCCAGGCTGAACGGAAGCTCAAAGTCCGCGGTTCTGATACCTTGGCGGGACAGCGGAACATGATCCCCCACGGCGGTCAGCCGGTAGGAAGTCGGAGCGGCCGGGTCGGCGCCGGTCTGGACATAGACCGCCACGGTATCGAGAAACGGAGGGCCAAAACAGAGATACGCCTGCTCCGGGAAGAGAGGGGTGCGCTCCATCTTGAACCTGAGCCAGACCGCGTCACGAGTGTACCCCCGGTTCATGTTCCCCGAAATAGGCTTGAAACGAGATGATACTGTCGGCTTGAGAACGTCGGCCAGGGTCAGTTTCCCCGAAGGGTCGACGAGCTGTTCCAGGTGACCGGCCAGCGGGTAGGAGGGGGCGTCACCCAGCAGGAGTGGCGGCGCGGCGGGGACCAGGGAGGGAAAGAGCCCGGCGAGGAACAACGCAATCAACAGAGTCCATAACAGTTTCATAGGCACGAACGGTCTCACGGGAACCAGGTAAAGTCAACCCGATAACCTTGGGGGGAGATCAGGTCTGCAACACATATGTCCACGGTGAACAAAGGCGGGCGATTCATGAATCGCCCCTACGAAACCAACCTACGACTGACGATTCAATCCACATTTTGCACTAATTGAACGAGTTTGAGCGGCTTTTTTGCGGGTGGTATGGCGTCATGGTCTCTCCTTGACCCTGGGCAGCTTGACCGTGAACGTGGTCCCGACGCCGACAACACTCTCCACCACAATCTTCCCATGGTGCTTGGTGATAATATCAGAGGAGATGCTGAGTCCCAGGCCGGTCCCCTTGCCGACCTCCTTAGTGGTGTAAAACGGGTCAAAGATCCGGCCCCTGATTTCCTCGGACATCCCGGCGCCGGTGTCGCTGACCGAGGCATAGACGCAGACGTCATCGTGCCAACTCCGAAGCACGATCTCGCCCATCTTTGGTCCGGCGATGGCCTGTCCGGCATTGACCAGCAAATTCAGGAAAACCTGGCTCAGTTGCCCGGGGTGGCAGAGGACCTCCTGCCGTGATTCGTACTCGGTGCGGATGGTAGCCACATATTTCAATTCGTTGTGTCCAATGGTCAAGGCGCTTTCCAGGCAGGAGGTCAACGCCACCGGTTCCTGCTCCAGACGATCCATCCTGGCAAAATGCTTCAGTTCCTGAACAATCTTCGTGGTCGTTACCACTCCCTGCAACGACTCGTTGACCAGATTAACGCCGTCCGCCATAATATGCTCAATCTCCAGCGACTCCCTGCTGGTGGCGATAAGCTCTCGCGCCTCCGGCGACAGCTCACCAGCGCCGGAGAGTTGCCGGATCTGATCGAACCGGACAATCTTGGCAAAATACTCGGCCATCACCTGAAGGTTGCTGGAGATGTAGCCCAACGGACTATTGATCTCATGGGCCACGCCGGCGGCCAGTTGGCCGAGGGAGCTCATTTTTTCGTTCTGCATCCGATTCTGTTCCAGAGCCGCGACCAGAGCCGTTTGCTGGCGGTAGATCAAGAGGTGCGTGTCGATACGGGCCATCAAGACCATGACACTGGCGTCCTTGAGGACGTAATCCTTGCCCCCCACCTCAAAACCTCGGAGTATTTCCGAGTTCTCGTGACGACTGGTCAGGAAGATGACAGGAATATCACGGGTGGCGGAATTGCCTTGGAGCTTCCGACAGACCTCGTAGCCATCCTGGTCCGGCAGTCCGATATCCAGGAGAATCAGATCCGGGGTAGATGAGATGGCAGTTGCCAGCGCTTCCTCACCGGAGACGGCGAGCTGCAACCTGTAGCGGGTTTTCAGCACTTCGTTCAGCGATCTGACAATGAGCGGTTCGTCCTCAACGACCAGAATCCGGGGAAGGGTAGCTGTCGGGTCACTCATGGTCTGCTCCTCGTGATAAAGATGGTTGCCTGCCGGATGTTTCGGTCGTATCGTGCGCCCCCTCTGTTGCGAGTACTGCGAGCCGTTGCATCAGGTGGTTCGCCATGCGCTGCGCGTCGGCAAAGTGCAGCCGTTCTATCGCCCCGGCGAGGAGTGTGGCTTCTGCTTCCAGGACGGTCCCGATCAGAAGTTCACTCAACCGTGGCGGGCTCTCCAAAGCTTCCAGGCGGCGATCCTGAAGCAACTGCACCAACTCTTCGAGGAACGGCGTGACCTCTTCCTGGTCAGGGGAGCGCAGGGGCCCGGTGTGCCTCCCGGGTAGAGAGTTATTACTCAACGGCACGGTTGCCGTCCGTATTTCCGCCAAGGCTTCCGCCAACTGGGGGAGAAGCCGGGCGGCCGCGTCCCGCTGCTCATGCTTCAGGGCCGTTTCCAGGTCAGCGGCAATCCGGTGGACCCGGAAGGCCATGAGGGCGCCCGCTACCCCACTGAGCGCGTGAGCCATCCGGTAGCCCTGGTCAAGATTGTCGGCCGTCAGGGCGGCCCCGATCCCCGCAGCGTCGTCCCCGTGGGTGCGCACGAATTCAAGGATCAGGTGTCGGTAGAGCGTCGCATTACCGCGGAGATGAGCGATTCCTTCGGGCACGGCGAAACCGGGAAGCTCTTCCGGCACACTATCGCACTGCTCATGAGGCAGAGAGACACTGTCCGGCGGCATCACCCCGGTTTGCGGCTGCACCCACCGCGCCAGGCAGGTGAAGAGCTGCTCCGCCTTCACCGGCTTGACCAAGTGGTCATTCATCCCGACGGCCCGGCATTTTTCCCGTTCCTCCGCCTGGCCATGGGCGGTCATGGCGATGATGGGGAGCCGGTCGGCGGGCAACCGCTCCCGGATCAGCCGGGTGGCCTCGTAACCGTCCAGGTTCGGCATCTGGATATCCATGAGCACGACGTCAAATACCGCAGCTTCAACCATCGCGACCGCCTTCCGACCGTCCCCGGCAAGGGTGACCACCACCCCAACCTGTTCCAGGACCTCCCGGACCACCTGCTGGTTGATGGGCTGGTCCTCCGCCACCAGCACCCGGCAGCCCCGGAGCGCCGTCACATCAGTCGGACTGGCCACCGGTTCCTGCGGGACGTCCGCAGCGCTCCCCCGGATGAAGCGGGCAGTGAAGGTAAAGGTGCTCCCGTGGTCCGGCATGCTGGCCACCTGGATGTTACCCCCCATCAAGGCAGCCAACTGCCGGCTGATGCTGAGCCCCAGACCGGTGCCGCCATAGCAGCGGGTGGTGGAACCGTCAGCCTGAGAGAACCGCTCGAAGATTTCGGAGATCTGAGTCGAAGTCATTCCGATACCGGTGTCCCGCACCAGAAATTCGAGCGTTGCCTGGTTCCCGTCGTCAGGAAGAGGGTGCACCGTCAGAACGATATCCCCCTGCGCGGTGAACTTGACGGCGTTGCTCAACAGATTGAGCAGGACCTGCTGCAGACGATGGGGATCACCCACCAGATACTCCGGCGTCGCCGGGTCGGCGGTGACCATGAGGCACAGCCCCTTTTCTCCCGCCTTGACCTGGATGATACTTTGCACGACGGCCAGAACAGTGGCGAGGGAAAACGTGATGGCTTCCAGGGTCAGCTTGCCGGCTTCCACCTTGGCCAGGTCCAGAATGTCATCGATGAGGTGCAGGAGCACCCCGGCGGAGGAATCGATCTTTTCCAGGTAGTCCCGCTGCTTACCGGTCAAGTCGGTTTGCAGCATGAGGCGCCCCAAACCAATGATGGCATTCATAGGGGTGCGGATCTCGTGGCTCATGTTGGCCAGGAATTCGCTCTTGACGCGGTTAGCTGCCTCCGCCGCCCTCGTCTGTCTGATGACCTCGGTAATGTCGGTGGAAATGCCGATGTAAGAACTTACCTTGCAGTCCTTTTTTATGGGAATTTTTATCGACCAGTAATGCCGCTCGGAACCGCTTGAATCAATAAGAGTTTCCTCACAACAAACCTTTTCCCCTGTATCCAACAACTGTCGATCTATCACGCGGAATCGGTCTGCATCTTCCTTGGGCATCATATCGACATCAAATTTGCCGATAATATTTTCTTTCGGCAGACCAAAGAGAGTTGCCGTTTTTTCGTTTGCATACAGATATCGAAGTTCATAATCCTTCATGTATATATATGAATCGACATTATTCAGTATCGTATCGAGTAGGAGTTTCTGCTCCTGTAGCAGCATCTCCAGCCTGCGGCGCTCAGTTATATCTGTCGAGATACCGCACATTCCGGTAATATTGCCTTCGATATCTTTCAACGGAATTTTAACTGTCCAATAAATCCGCGTTTCTCCTGTTGCCGCGATAATATTGGTCTCTTCGGATTCGATGCGCTCGCCTAAATCAAGAACACGACGATCATGAAAACGTAGTTGGTTGCAGATAGAAAGATCGAAGAATTTTTCATCCGTAAATCCCACGACCTCATTCAGTGGACAACTAAACAGGTCGCACACTGGTTTATTGGCAAAGGTATAACGGCCCTGCATGTCCTTGTTATAGACATAAGCACCCACTTGGTCTAGTGTAGTTTGTAGCTGTTGTATTTTTTCTATCGGTATGTCTTTATAACCATTAGATATCATGGTAAATCCATGCCTTTT
>CAIYUY010000260.1 GCA_903929485.1 uncultured Desulfuromonadales bacterium | reverse complement strand
GTGCCTCTGTGTCTCCGTGGTAAATGCCTTTACATTTTTATAGGAGTCAGTGATGTCAATTCTGTCCCAGTTCGACCCGGCAATCGCCGACGCCATCCGTAGGGAGACCCAGCGTCAAGAGTACAACCTGGAGCTCATCGCCTCGGAAAACTTCGTCTCGGAGGCGGTGCTGGAGGCCCAGGGGTCGGTTCTCACCAACAAGTACGCCGAGGGGTATCCCGGCAAGCGGTATTACGGCGGCTGTCACCAGGTGGATGTGGTGGAGCAGTTGGCCATCGACCGGGCCAAGGAGCTCTTCGGCGCGGAGCATGCCAATGTGCAGCCCCATGCCGGCTCCCAGGCCAACATGGCGGTTTACTACTCCATCCTCAAGCCGGGGGACACCATTCTGGGGATGAACCTTTCCCATGGCGGGCACCTGACCCACGGGAGCCCGGTGAACTTTTCGGGGCGCTTCTATAACGTGATTCCTTATGGGGTCTCCCCGGAAACCGAGACCATCGATTATGAAGAGGTGGAGCGGCTGGCCCTGGAGAATAAACCCAAACTCATCGTGGTGGGAGCCAGCGCCTATCCCCGGATCATCGACTTCCCCGCTTTTCGGACCATCGCCGACAAGGTGGGGGCCAAGGTGATGGTGGACATGGCTCACTTCGCGGGCCTGGTGGCTGCCGGCTTTCATCCTTCTCCTATTCCCTATGCGGAGTTTGTCACCACCACCACCCACAAGACCCTGCGCGGTCCCCGTGGGGGGATGATCCTCTGTCGGGAGGAGTTCGCCAAGTCCATCAACTCCAACATCTTCCCCGGCATTCAGGGGGGGCCGCTCATGCATGTCATCGCCGCCAAGGCGGTGGCCTTCAAGGAGGCCCTTGCTCCCGAGTTCAAGGCATATCAGGGGCAGATCGTGAAAAACGCCAAGTCCCTGGCGGCGGCTCTTATCGCCAGGGGGTTCCGGCTCACCAGCGGCGGCACAGACAATCACCTCATGCTCATGAACCTTACGGGGACGGAGCTTACCGGGAAGGTAGCCGAGGAGGCGTTGGACAAGGCGGGGATCACGGTAAACAAGAACACCGTCCCCTTCGAGACCCGTTCCCCCTTCGTCACCTCCGGCATCCGGATCGGCACCCCGGCGGCAACCACTCACGGCTTGAAGGAGCCGGAGATGGAGCAGGTAGCCGGCTTCATCGCCAGGGTCCTGGCCGACCCGCTCAGCGAGGCGAATCTGGCGGCAGTCAAGGTAGAGGTCAATACCCTCATGAAGCGGTTTCCGCTGTATGCGAGCCGACTGAAGTAAACGTTCCAAGGGCGGGTCGAGAGACCCGCCCTTGCACCATAAGTTAGTACATTGTCAACGCGTAGATGAGGCTTCTGGGTTATTGAGAGGAACAACAAGAGGCGGGATTGCTGCATAAGCATTGATCTGGCGGTAGAGCGTATTCATCATCATATCCAAAGTCATGCAGTAAAATGTATCCTTTCCAAATCTAGATTTATTCCCCGGGATAACCACCTGGCGATTGTCCATGGGAAATAGCTGCAGCAACTTTTGAGCACCTTGAGGCGAAATGAGGTAGGAGCATGTGCCAAACGCATTGTTGAGGCGTACTGCGGTTACGTTGTTCGTCGATTTGGCGAATAGCTGAAGTTGTTCACAAGACGGTCTTGGGTTCGAAAAAAAACCGCCATAATCACATTGCTCAAAAATTTGGATGTCCAAAATCGCATCGGTATTGTAGCCCAAGAGTATAATGTCCCAATTGTTCACTGTTGCAAGCAGTTCTTGTAGTTGGTCGATCATGTCATCCCTGCAGAATGCATCATCTTCAATAACCAGCATGTTATTGTTAGCCGCTACTGCCATTTTCCATAAAGCAAAATGAGATGCTCCGCAACCAATCGCACCAGGTGTATAAGCTACTGTGTCTGTCTTTATGAGATTTCTTTTAATGCAGTCATCGAGCGTAAGTTCCCGGCCATCAATTGCTTGGAATCTCTTGAATCTCAAGCCTGTCCTGGAATTTCTCGCCAGAAAGTCACTGTATTTATTGGGTTCACGTTCCAGATTTATTAAGTATGTTACGTATTGATTGTTCATTTATGCGACTCCGGATGCTGCCGTAATCTGCGTGCTTATGCCGAGAGATCGGTAAATCATTTAACTCTTTTAGTGTTTACAAGAATCAGACCAGTCTTCGCCAAGTAAATGGCACCTTCCTGCAGCGCAAGTTTCCTTATTCTGATGGAATCCTCAACCAGAACACGGCACCCGAGCTTTTCCAGATGTTCAATCCAATATTCAGTCGATTGCTCATTGACATGGTGATGACCTCCCTGCCCGGGGAGAGCATTGGTCATTAGGATGTATTTGCCAGTAGTGAGCGACGCTAATACATTTTGTAAATATCTTTCGTCAATATGCTCGACAACTTCTTGACAGTGAACCAAGTCGACCCGGCAATTAACGGGAGATTTAGTTATATCGTGCTGAATAGAAGGATATAAAGACGTTACCACATTCGAAGCTAGTCCTTCTACTGCAAGTACTTTTAAGTTCTTACGAAAAAAATAGTAACTTGCATTGCCAATTCCGGAACCTAAATCCAACACAGACTCGATACAAAATCTGCTGATGATGTAGTCCCAGACCAAAGGTGCATATGTTAACGGATCTCCTTCAATAACGTTGCCGCCTAAATGAGAGTCATCGTTAGGTCCTAATGCTTCTGCTTCACTCATTATTTAGTCTCCACAATAGTTGTTGTGTTTAAAAACATTGTTATTCCCTTGAAATCATATGCTTCTGTCTTATGGATTGAAAGCAGGCGAAAATTATCACACACTGGGTTATTTGTAAAGGAGTGGAGGCGGTGCATTCAATTCAATGTCCGGCCGGTTCAACGGGTTAAGGTCTGGTGGGTCAGTTCTAACGGGAGCTGTCACCGCGCTCTTTTCGTCCCCCGGCCTGCTCGGTCATCTGCTCCGCTCGACCCACCACCCCATGAGCCTGTTTTTTTGTCATTCTGCTTGATACACATTTTCACCACGATCAGACGGTCTCCCAGCATGGCTCCGTTCAGGAGATTTACGGCCTCCCTGGCTTCTTCTTCGGTGCCCATCCTGACGTAGCCGCACCCCCGAAAAGCGCCGCTGTCGGCATCCTTCACCAGATGGATGGATTCAACCGTCCCCACCAGGGAAAAGAGTTTTTGCATTTCTGTTTCCGTGACCGCGCCTGATATCTGCCCCACATAGACTTCCACACCCATGGCTTGTTTCCTTTCGTATCGAAGAGTTGAAGTATTCCGGTCAGTTGTTGATCCCCGTATTCTCTCGTTTTTCCTGCGGTTCCTGGAGAACCACGTACTGTTTACGAATGATCTCGCGAAACCGTTCCGGAATCTCGTCCCAGACATGGAGTTCCACGACAAAGGGGATGACGCTACTCTCCGCAATCTCGTCTCTCAACTGGGAAACAAGGGAGCGTTGCTCCGGTCTGGTGAAGGCAACCAGATCAAGATCTGAGTTGGGGCGGGCGGCGCCTTTGACACGGGAGCCATAGGCCCAAACGGCGACGTCGGGGATGAAGCGTTGCAGTGTCGTCGCCAGCGCCTTTCGCTGCTCAGTCGTGATCTCCAGGGCGCCGGTCATTTCCAGGTGGCTCCGGTCATTGTTTCATAGAGGGCGATGGCGTCGGCGATAAAATTGTCGGCAATCAGGAGTGTTTCCGTTGCCTTTTCTCCGCTGTAGTCATGGGCTGTACTGGTTCTGGCGTCGGCGTATTTCAGCCACTGTTCCACGGAGGAGGTGAACAGGTCGTTTTGTCCGGCCAGTTTCAAAATCGGTTTCGGGCTGTTGGGGACGTCGGGTAAGCCGGATTCCACAATGAGATAACGCTTGAGCTGCTTCCAGAGGGTGTCATAGCAGGTCTCGAACCGTTGAATGACGGATTCGGCTATTCCCTCACGATCCAGATCGGTAAGCTCCGGGCGATTCTCCGCCTGTTTATAATTGGCGAGCTGCAACTCCAGATGTTTCAGTGATTTTTGAAAGTTGCCGTAATCGATCATGGATCACTCTCCCGCGCACTACTTCAGAGCCAAGTGAAACCCTTACACACTCCTGCAACCGGTGTCAACGGGAAAGGCTCCATCTTCATGCTCCGAGACTCTTTGTTATAGGTGTAATTGAGTTATCGGTGAAACTACGAGGATTAACGGATACCCGCAAGGGGTATCCCTACAACCGTAGGGGCACCCCTTGCGGGCGCCCCAGGTTTACGGGTAGAGACAAGTATCCGAAAGTATACGACCGCGTGCCAACGGCTCCAGTTGTCCCCTTTCGCAACGGTCAGCTTGACAAGCCGACGTATCTCCCGCATGCTGCCGGCAACGTCCCCCATGTTCGATGACATATAGTTTAAAAATCATCCACCCTGGAAAAGGAGCGCTTCATCGTCATGCCCACACTGGAACATCGCACGTCTCGCCTGACCTCCCACGGGAGAGCATACCCTCTTGGCGCCACCATCATTCCGGAGGGTGTCAACTTCGCCCTTTTCTCGGAACATGCCACGGAGGTATTCCTCCTTCTCTTTGATCTTTCCGATGCTCCCCCCACCGATATCATCCGGCTGGAACAGAAAAACCGCCATATCTGGCACATCCTGGTTCATGGGGTCGGGGCGGGACAGCTCTACGGTTACAAGGTCCGGGGACCATATGACCCCTCCCAGGGGCACCGGTTCAACGACAGGAAGCTCCTGGTCTGCCCCTACGCCCGGGCGGTGACCGGCAAAATCAGGAACCGGGAGAAGCTCCTCAATGGTTACGATGCCTCTGTCTGTGGCGACGCCGACCTCCTCCCCGACCGGCGGGACAACACTCTGGCTGTTCCCAAGGGGATCGTGGTGGATAATGCCTTCGATTGGGAGGGGGATTCCCCGCCGGAGATTCCTTTCGAAAAGCTGGTGCTTTACGAGACGCATCTGAAGGGGTTCACCGCCCATCCCTCCTCCGGGGTGGAACATCCGGGGAGCTACCTGGGCTTCATGGAGAAGATCCCGTACCTTAACTCCCTGGGAATCAACGCCGTGGAGTTCCTGCCGCTTCATGAATTCTGCGTGGAAGATTTCCTCGTTACTAACGGCCTCACCAACTACTGGGGGTACAATACGGCGCTCTTCTTCGCCCCCGAGTCGTCTTATGCCGCGGTTCCCGGGAATCAGGTGGTGGAGTTCAAGACCATGGTGCGCGAGCTCCACAAGGTGGGGATAGAAGTTATCCTGGATGTGGTCTATAACCACACCGGCGAGGGGAATGAGCTGGGGCCGACCTTCAGCTTCAAGGGGATCGACAACCGGAGCTATTACTGCCTCACCGGCCCTGCCGAGGAGCCGTACCGCCATTATCACAACTATTCCGGCTGCGGCAACAGCCTGAGGCTGGCTAACCCCAACGTCCTCCGCCTGGTGATGGATTCACTCCGCTACTGGGTGGAGGAGATGCATGTGGACGGCTTCCGTTTCGATCTGGCCTCGGTGCTGGGGAGGGGAGATGCCGGCGATTTCCGGCGCAACTCGGCTTTTTTTCATGCGGTGGCCCAGGACCCGGTGTTGGGGAGGGTCAAGCTCATCGCGGAGCCGTGGGACACAGACACCTACCAGGTGGGTAATTTCCCGGTGGAGTGGGCCGAGTGGAACGACCGTTTTCGCGACACGATCCGGCGGTTCATGCGGGGGGAGAAGGGGCAGATCGCCGATCTGGGATGGCGAGTCACCGGCTCGGCCGATCTCTTCAGCCATGGCGGGCGCTCCGCCTTCAACAGCATTAATTTTGTCACCTGTCACGACGGTTTCACGCTGTATGACCTGGTCTCCTACAAGCGGCGGCATAACCGGGCCAACCGGGAGAAGAACAATGACGGCGCCTGGGAGAATTATTCTTCCAACTCCGGCGTGGAGGGTGATAGCGACGACCCGCGGGTGAATCTCCTCCGGAGCAAGATGGTGAAGAACTTTCTCTCCCTGCTCTTCTTCTCCACCGGCACCCCTCTCCTTGCCGCCGGGGATGAGGTTCTCCGGAGCCAGCAGGGGAACAACAACGCCTATTGT
>CAIYUY010000259.1 GCA_903929485.1 uncultured Desulfuromonadales bacterium | reverse complement strand
TGCAATCACCCCGGAACTTCTCCCTGGGTATAAATGAGAACGTCCTTAAACTGTTGGATATCCCCTCCTCCAGGCTGGACAAACTCTTCCCGAAACCCCAGCGGTGAAGATTCTTCCGTTCCCAGGCTCCGGGTTGAAACGGAAAACAGCCCAGGCTCTCATTAACCCGATACACTTTATTAGCAAAACAACAAACAGCATCCATGTCCAATTTGCCGCCCTTCACTTCCCGACACCAGTTAATTTAATTGAAATTTTATAGCAAAAAATATCTGGATTTTCACCCCATTCCTTGTTAATAACGTGGCAAGCAAGAACGCTCCCCAGATGTAGCCCTTTCGTTCATGATACCGGTTCGCGTCCCATGAAGCGAAAGTCAATGAACAGGATCGTATCGGTGAAGCTTCTCCCGTACTCACATATCTTCCTCACTCTCCTGACCCTGGGGATGACCGCTCCCGCCTGGGGCCTGGCGGAGGAGGCCGGCGATGACCTCCAACCCATGGGGTTTGATACCGGAGTACCGATCGCCAGTACCCCCCGCTCCCCCCGTCCCACCTCGAAAATAGCCGAAAACGTCACCGTCATCACCGCTCGGGAGATCGCCTTTCTCAACGCCCACACCCTGGCGGAACTGCTGCAGACCGTTCCCGGCATTCAACTGGACAAAACGGGACGGACCCCCGGCATGTTCGAATTCGTCACGATCCAGGGGGCCAACAGTCAACATCTCCTGGTGGTGGTGGACGGGATCAGCCAGAACGAAGCGGGGGAGAATATGGCGGACCTGGGCGCCATCCCCCTCCAGCAGATCGAGCGGGTGGAGATCATCAAGGGAGGAGCTTCGGCAGCCTGGGGTCAGGCGCTGGGTGGAGTCATCAACATCATCACCAAGAGCCCCGATCCCGACCAAGCCTTCAGCGCCACGGTTTTCAGCTCCCTGGGGGACAAGTTCACCACCGATCAGCGACTTGAGGTCAGCGGCACGGTGGAGCGGTTGGGCTACTACCTCACGGGAGGGCTCCTCCATTCCGACGGGTTACTGGCCAATAACGGGATCAATCAGAACACTCTCTTCGGCAAGGTCGTCTATGATCTCCCCGCCAAGGGGCGACTCACCCTTACCCTGGACGCCGGCAACAGCCGCCGGGGGATTGAGGAGGTTCCCCCTCCCGACGACTGGCGCGACAACTATGACCGGAAGCGCCACGCCTCACACCTCTCCCTGGCCTACCCGCTGGGAGAAAAACTCAACCTGGAACTGGACGGTCACTATGCCTACCTGAAGACCGACACCAAGCAGGGGATGATGACCACGCCGGAGTTGTGGCGGCATTTTCTGGAGGATGAAACGGATTGGGGGGGGAGGGGGAAGCTGGTCTGGGGAAATCGCCGGCTCAACCTGACCTCCGGGATGGAATACGAACATAACCGGATCAATCTGACGGAAACGGTGACCGCCGACCCCTACTACCTGATACAGAAGAACTTCAACCGGTATGGTCTCTTCGGCAACGGGACGGTGAGTGTCGGTCAGGTAACCATCCTCCCCGGCATCCGGTACGACCGGGTGGACGGGGGTCACAACGAAGTGAGCTACACCCTGGGGGCCACCTGCCTCCTCACCCCAAAAAACGTCCTCCGGAGTTATTTCGCCCGGGGATACAGCCGCTCCCTGGCCTTCATGGATAACGCCTCCCCCCAGAAAGGGTGGACCACGCAAATCGGCGCCGAGATCGGCGAAATCCCCTATCTCTGGCTCAAGGGGACTCTTTTCTACAACAATACCTGGAACATGGCGGACCCGGCGGGAACGGGAACCGTGGTGTCCCAGGTTCGCCAAGGGGTGGAGGTGGAACTCCGCACGGTTCCGCTCCACGGCACCACCCTCTCCCTGGGCTACACCCTCACCGATCTGCGGGACAAGGAAACCCGCACGAGAGTCCAGGGGATCCCCGGCGACCTGCTCAAACTGGCCGTCATCTACGACAACCCCGTCTGGGGACTCCATGGCATCCTGGGAGGGAACTACGTCTGGTGGAACAATCCCGGGGTTGCCGCGGACCGGAATTTCATCTGGGATTTGCGCCTGAACCAGAAACTCCTCCCCGCCAAGGAGCTGTCGCCGGAGTTGTTTCTGACGGCTCACAACCTGTTCAACAGTGCGCAATACGCAGATTATCACTACACAAACGCCGGTCGCTGGCTGGAAGGGGGGGTGAGATTACGATTTTGAAACTATCCGTCCTGTTCCTCATGGTGCTCCTCTGGGCCACCGGTTCCGCCTTGGCCGGCGAACTGCTCATCGTGCAGTCCGGACGGGACCGAGCCGCCGGCGAAATCCGGAAAAGCGTCACCCGCGCCGTGGCAGCCGACACCGAACTGCTACTCCTCAGCGACTATGCCGAGGTGGATCTCCCGCGCATCGTCCGGGAGGAGCAGCCCGACCTGGTGCTAACCATCGGCGAAGCAGCATTCAAGGCAGCCAGGAAGATCCGGGGGGTCCCCCTGGTGGCCGTCATGGCCCTCTCCCTGGGATCCGGCCGGAGCATTCCCGCCAACGTCACGGGGATCGACATCAGGATCGACCCCATCCGCTACATGACACTCTTCAGCGCCCTGGGGCTGAAACGGATCGGGGTAGCATACGACCCCGCCCAGAGCGGCGCCTATCTGGCCAAGGCCCAGCATGCCGCGGCCCTCACCGGCATCGAACTGGCCCTCCGCCCGGCCAAAAGTCCCCGGGAAGCGTTGAAGAGCCTGGGGAGCCTGAAAGGGAGCGCCTCCGACGGCATCTGGCTCGTACCCGACCCCACGACGGTGACGGCGTTGACCCTGGAGGCGAATTTCAGCCTCACCCTGGAAGAGAAAAAACCGATTATCAGCTATGCGGGGGAACACATCCGCAAAGGGGCCGCCGTTACCCTGAATCCGGACTGGGCGCGGATGGGAAGCCAGACAAGCGATATGGTTCGAAAGATACTGAACGGCGCCGCGCCGCGAGAGATCCCGCCGCAGTTCCCCCACTACGTTACTCTCGGCAGCAACGAGAACGTGCTGAAACACCTGGGAATCCCCTCGGCCAAGCTGGAAAGGCTCTTCCCCAAGACAAAAGACTAATGATTCAAGGTGGGTACCGGATATCCTGAAGAATGATCCCTTCCAGGGCCGTATCGTAAAATTCCCTGCGACAGTCAACCCGGTCGATGACGCCATGCTTCAGGAGCGGCAGGAGACGACAGCCGCCGAAGCAGAGCGGTAGATAAGCGCACTCCAGACATTCATCGGTGCGCCAGAGATCAAGTTTATGGGAGACCGAGTACTCCCCCACCCCGTCGATGAGGTTACCAACCGCCAGCTCCGGCCATCCCATGAAGGTGGGGCATTTGTAGAGAGAACCGTCAAAATTGACCACAAGATTGTTGGCCAACTCCACCATGCACCCCCCCATGTTCGGCTTCTCCACCCTGAAGCCGCGCCGCAGCGTCTCCTCCCGCAGAAACAGTATCGCCTCCGCAAACCACGCTTCTCCGCACGAAATGTGGCACTCCCCCCCCCCGTCCCGGATCCCCGACTTGGGAAGAATCGGCGAAAACTGAACCGGACCGAGCTTGGCCGGATCAACGCCCAGGGCGAGCAGCTCATCCAGCATTTCAGGAAACCTCCGGTAGTTCTCCCGGGTAAAGTTTCCCCCCGGTTTGAGGGTGATGAGATCGCAGACCTGACAGACATTTTCCACAATTGTGGCGAAACTCCCCTTGCCCGAGACAAAGGGGCGCTGCCGGTCATGAATATCCGCCGGCCCGTCCAGGGTAATCTGGGCGGCGGTAAGCCCCAACGGCAGAAGTTCATCCACCAGCCGGCGGGTCAGCAACGTGGCGTTGGTAACCAGGCTGAAGGAGAATTTGGTCCCGGCCGCCAGCGCCGCCAATCTCAGCCGGGCGGCGATCTCCTTGAGCCGGGGAACCGCCAGGAGCGGTTCCCCCCCGTAAAAACGTAACGTTACGTCCCGCCCCTCCCCCATCTCTTCCCGCTGGATCTTCTCAATCAGGAGTCCGGCTATCGCCCCGTTCATGACGTGCCCCCCCCGGAAATGGTCTTCGAAACAGTAGGGACAGGCCAGGTTGCACTCCAAGGTCAGCACTACCGTGGCGAAAAACGTCATGGCCCGGGCATTGGTCAGATCGACCAGCTCGGCCATGGCCTGCCGTTCCGCCACCGGATCATCCACCAGGATCTCCATCCGGGTCAGGATCGCCCTGTCGGTATCGCTCAAGGTATCCATCCTGATCGCCGCCAACAGAGCGGCGGGAACCCTCACCAGGGAGCCTTTTTTCGTGGAGTAAATGAGGCTGGCCCCGGGTCGTTCGCGACATGGATAGATTTTCAGATAACGTGACAGCATTCACTTCCCCCTAACCGGTAACAATAATTCTACTAGCCGCGGGTCATATTCATGCAGCAGCACAAACGAAGCTCCGCCGTGTCAACCATCCCTTCATCGAGAATTTCCAGGTAATTTTCGGTCGTTTCCATGTGAGACCTCCATTATTTTGTATTTTTTAATTTTTATGCTATCGCTTTATTACATTTTTTTTGGTATAAATCAACTAATTTTTTTCCACATAACCAAACGCGGCGGCGAGTCAGCCCACATAACTGGCTCATGAGAGGTTTATCGTGGTGAACAGGCTATCTCCCTTCAGGCTCTTCTTCCTGCTCCTTTTCCTCTGGCCTAATACCGCTGCCTGGGGTCTGGAGGAGGATACTGATGTCAATCTTTCCGCCTTGAGCTTGGAGAGCGTGGAAGAGCAGGCCGTCACCATCCCCCGAACCCCGCGACCCACCTCCAAGATAGCCGAGAACGTCACCGTCATCACCTCCGAGGAGATCACCAGGCTCAACGCCCATACCCTGACCGAACTGCTGCAGACCGTTCCCGGCTTCCAGTCCGACAAGGCGGGACGAACTCCCGGCATGTTCGAGTTTCTCACTATTCAGGGAGCAAACAGCAAGTCTATCCTGGTGCTGGTGGATGGGGTCAGCCAGAACGAACAGGGGGAAAACATTGCAGACTTGGGGGCTATCCCGGTCCAGCAGATAGAACGGGTGGAGATCATCAAGGGGGGAGCTTCGGCGGCCTGGGGCCAGGCGCTGGGAGGGGTGGTGAACATTATCACCAAGAGCCCCAATCCCGACCAAGCGTTCAGCGGGGCGATCTTCAGCTCCATGGGTGACAGGTTCACGGCCGACCAGCGGGTTGAGTTCAGCGGGACGGTTGAAAAGTTAGGGTATTACCTCACTGGCGGCCTGCTCCATTCAGACGGCCTTCTGGTCAATAACGGAATTAACCAAAACAACATCTTCGGCAAGCTGGCCTATGAACTCCCCACCAAGGGAGTGCTCACCCTCACCGTCAACAACAACAACAGCCGGCGTGGTCTGGAGGAGGTTCCCCCCAAACCGGATAGCCAGGGGAATAAAACCGATGACTGGCGCGACAATTACGACCGAAAGCATCTCTCCTCCCTGCTCTCCTTCGCCTACCCGTTGGCGCCGCGGCTGAACCTGGAATGGGATGGTCACTACTCCTACCTGAAAACCGATACCCGGCAGGGGCAGATGACCACGCCGGGGTTGTGGCGGCGCTACCTCCTCAATGAATCCATCTGGGGGACAAGGGGGAAGCTGATCTGGGGGAACAACCGGTTCAACCTGACCACCGGCATGGAGTACGAACGTGATCTGATCAATCAGGTGGAAACGGTGACGGCTCTCCCCTCCGGACAGATAGACAAGGATTTCAACCGATATGGCCTCTTCGCCAACGGAACGGTCAGCTACGGCCCGGTAACCATCCTCCCGGGGATCCGTTACGACCGCGTGGACGCGGAACATAACGAGGGGAGCTATACCCTGGGAGCCACCTGCCGTCTCACCGAGAAGAGCGTCCTGCGCGGCTATTTCGCCCGGGGGTATAGCCGAACTCTGGCGGTAGTGAATAATTCCTCCCCCCAGAAGGGATGGACCGCCCAGCTGGGAGGAGAGACGGGCGACATCCCGTTTCTCTGGCTCAAGGGAACCCTCTTCTATAACGACAGCTGGGACATTGCCGACCAATCGGGTACGCTCACCACGTCGGAGCAGATTCGCCAGGGGTTCGAAGTCGAGGCCCGTACGATCCCGCTGCGCGGTTTTTCCGGATCCGTGGGATACACCCTTACCGACCTCAGGGATAAGGAGAGCGGAATCCGGGTCGAGGGGATTCCCGGCGATCTGATAAAACTGGCTCTCGTTTATGACAACCCGGCGTGGGGGCTCCACGGCATCCTCACCGGCAACTATGTCTGGTGGAACAGTCCCGCCGAACTCAAACCGGAGGATAAAAACTTCCTCTGGAACCTCCACCTGACCCGGAAAATTTTCCCCACCCGGGAGCTCTCTCCCCAGCTGTTTTTTACGGTCAACAACCTGTTCAACAGCTCCCAGTACGCGGATTATCACTATGTGAATGCGGGGCGCTGGCTGGAAGGGGGGGTAAGGTTCCGCTTTTGAGAATCTCCATCCTCCTCACCTGCATCCTCTGGGTTGCGGCTCCCGCCCTGGGAACGGAACTTCTGGTTGTGCAGTCCGTCCGGGACGTCTCCGCCACGGAGTTGCTCAAGAGCGTGACACGCGCCGTCGCCGCCGATGTGGAACTCCTGGTGCTCAGCGACTACGCCGAGGTAGACCTCCCCCGCATCGTCCGGGAGGAGCAACCCGACGTGATCCTGGCAGTCGGTGAGGGAGCCTTCAAGGCCACCGGCAAGATCCGGGGAGTCCCCGTGGTGGCCGTCATGGCTCTCTCCCTGGGGGGAAACCGGAGTCTCCCGGTCAACGTAACCGGGATAGAGATCCGGATCGACCCTGCTCGCTACATGACCCTCTTCAAAGCCCTGGGAGTGAAGCGGATCGGAGTGCTGTACGACCCCGCCCAGAGCGGCGCCTATCTGGCCAAGGCTCGACATGCCGCCGACCAGGCAGGGATCGAACTGGCGCTCCGCCCGGCTAAAACCCCCCGGGAGGGGCTGAAGGAGTTGGCAAGCCTCAAGGGGAACGCCTCCGATGCTCTCTGGCTCATATCCGACCCCGCATCCGTTTCCCCGTTAAACCTGGAGGCGGCCTTCATCTTCTCCCTGGAGCAGACGAAACCGGTCATAAGCTACAGCGGGGAGCACCTGAGCATGGGGGCCACCGTGGCCCTGGAACCGGAGTGGTCACGGATGGGACTCCAGGCTGGGGAGCTCGTCACGCGCCTGCTGGAGGGGGCCAAGCCCCGGGATATTTCCATACAGCCGCCGCGAGGCTTCTCCCTGAAGAGTAACGACACTGTCCTGACACACCTGGGAATCAACGGCGGCGCCCTGGAGAAACTCTTCCCCAGGACGAGGAAATGACGCCAAAGAGACTCTTCACCCTCCCCTTGACACCGGCAGGGGGAATATCCCTGAAATCCGGAGGGAGCCCACCATCAGGAACGAGCTCCCACGGCCCCAGATACGATGCCGAGCTGAACCAGAAACCGGAAGCAAGGAGAAACATCGTCCCCTCTCCCTGAAGGCAGAAAAGGTCACCGGAGGTATTGCGGGCATAAAAAAGCCCGGTTCCTTCAATGGAGATAAAATCAGGCGTTCCGTCGGTGACGATCAACACCGCCGGCGCCTGGGACAGGTAGATCCAGGGGATGGCGGAGTTTTTGAGGGATGGGCTTTTCCTGGTTTTGTGGTCGGGTTTCCCCTTGAGGAGGTCAACCTCACCGGAGACGCTGCTTGTTTTCCCCGCCGCTCTCACCTCCCGAGGAACATTCTCCGCCACGCGCCACGGCCCGTCCAACCCTCCCGCCTCAAGAAACCCATCGTAAAGATGCAGGAAATACCTGCCGGCGGCATTGGTCAGAAGGAGCACCCTGGTGTTGACCACCCGCAGGAGGAGAGGTTTGCCCGCTTTTACCAAGGCATACCGGGGTGGGCCGTCCATGGTGACGAGGAGGGCGGGGGTAGTGGAGAGGATGACGACAGGGGGCTCCCCCTTTGCCGCCGCCGTTATCGCCGGCTGCCGCGCCGTAGGGGCCGGTCCGTCGGCGGCAATGGAGAAAGTAGCCATGAAAACCAGCAGCGGCAGGGCCAGGACAAAGGAGCGAAGGGAGAAGGTCTCGATCATGGCGGCAGAGTAGCACAGGATGAGGGAGAGCTTCAATGCATCAGTTTAATCTTAAGGGCTGGCAATCGAACTGTTCCTGTGATATGTGAAAGGGGTGACCTTGGCTTTTCGGCGGTCACCCGGCAAGAGCACCCTTTCCACGGAGAACGCCATGAAAACCGTAACACTTGACGGCATCACCCTCAACCTTGCGCGCCCGGTTGAACTCTCCCTGAAATGGGTGGGGCAGCAGGAGTTGCTCCGGCAGCTCCTGGCCGCCTGGATGGTCATCGACGAACGGGACATCCCCTTCAATCCGCGACTCATCGGCAAGCCCGGCGTGGGCAAGACCACCCTTGCCTACGCCGCGGCCCGGAGCCTGGGTCAGGAAGTCTACCTGTACCAGGCGACCATGGACACCCGCCCCGAGGACCTCATCATCACCCCGGTAATCGGTCCCGACGGAACCATTCAGTACAGCGCCTCGTCACTGGTGACCGCCATGCTGAAGGGAGGGGTGCTGATACTGGATGAGGGAAACCGGATGAGCGAAAAGGCGTGGGCATCCCTGGCGCCGCTGTTGGACGACCGTCGCTACGTGGAATCCATCGTCACCGGCCTCCGCGTCCAGGCGAAGGCCGAATTCCGGATCGTGGTCACCATGAACGAGGACGCCTCCACCTTCGAGGTTCCCGAATATATCCACTCCCGGCTTCAACCCCAAATCTACATCGACTTTCCCGAAGCCGAGGAGGAATTTCAGATTCTCAAGGAAAACCTCCCCTTTGCCGGGCGCAAGATCCTGGAGTACGTGGTCGATTTCCTTCAGCGAGCCCACGGGGCGGATGAGCTCTATTCGGTGCGGGACGGGATCAACATCGCTCGTTACGCCCTCAAGATGATGCATGCCACCGGTGGGGAGCAAAAAGTGCTCTTGCCCCTGGCGGTGGAGCGGATACTGGGCGATGAAGCGTTGCGGTACCTTTAAAAACGTGAATGGTGAATGGTGAATGGTGAAATGATCAAAAGCCACCATACCTGTTTTTTTCACCATTCACTTTTCACCATTCACAGCTTTTATTCACCATTCACTATTCACCATTCACAGCTTTTATTCACCATTCACTATTCACCATTCACAGCTTTATCACCATTCACGGTTTTTATGTCCCGTCTCCACCTGGAAACCTTCGGCCCCATCCATGCGCTCCCCATCCTCCACTACCGGATGGAGTTCGCCGCTCTCGTGCGCGCAGCCTTTGAGACGGTGCGCCCCGACTGCATCGCCCTGGAACTGCCGCCGACCCTGGAGACGCCGCTCCTGACCGCTGTCCGGCGGCTCCCCCAGATCTCCGTTGTCATCTACGAAAGCTCACTCCCCCCGCTCCCCGGCAAAATAAAGAAAGAGAAGCAGACGGTCTACCTCCTGGTGGAACCGGCCGACCCCCTCTGCGAAGGGGCGCGTCTGGCCACGGAACAGGGTATCCCCCTGGCGTTCGTGGATCTGGATCTGGATCACTACCCCTGCCACGAGGAGCCGTTTCCCGACTCCTATGCCGTACAGCGGCTGGGACTGGCCCCCTACTACCAAGCCTTTTGCCAGGCAGACTCCTCCCCCCCCGGCAGGGACGATCTCCGCCGGGAGCAGGGAATGGCATGGCGCCTGCAACAACTTGCCCAAAAACACCAAAAGATCCTGCTCATCTGCGGCATGGCCCACCTGGAACGGCTGCGGGAATGCTACGACCGCCCCCTGACCCGCCCCCTGGAACGGGTCAAACGGGACGGCGTCCGGGTCATGAATCTCCACCCCGACTCCTGCCGGGAGATTCTGGGGGAGTCCCCCTTTCTCACCTCTCTCTACGAGCTCCATCGGGGCGAACTGCCGCCGGAACCGACGCCGACGGCGTCCCTGGTCAAGAGCTTCGGCGCCCTTCAACTCCTGGCCGGAGGGAAACAGGAGATCCCTGAAGAAGAGGCGCTTCGGGAAGCGCTGCACCGCTCCGCCCACCACGTGGCGGACCAGGAAGGGATGATCGACCGGCAGCGGGTTCTGCTCCGTCTCTTTCAGGAGGCAGGCCGTCACTACCGCCAGGAAAGCGGCGAAACGGTCCGCCTCCGGCAACGGCAGGCGTTCTTCCGGTACGTGAGGAACTTGGCCCTGGTGGACAGGATGCTCATGCCGGACCTCTTCAGCCAGTTGGCCGCGGCCCGCGGTTGCCTGGACGACACCTTCGCCCACGCCTATTGGCGGCTGGCCACCTTCTCTCCATGGCAAAAAGAGAATGCGGAGATTCCCACGATCCGTCTTCGCCTGGAAGATCTCAACAGCGGCCAACGAATCATCCGGTTTCGCCCCCGCCCCCCGCGGGAGGGACGAAAAGGGGTGGCTTCCCTGCCGTTTTTAAGAAGAAAAAAAGAAAAGCGCCCCGGTGATTGGCTGGAAGGGTTCGACAACCCGTCCCTCTGTTCATTCCCGCCGGAGGATCTCGTCATCGAGGCGTATGGCGCGTTTCTCAAGAAGAAGGGGACCAACCAGCTTTCCCAGGAGCAGCAGCGAACCGAACCGTTCACCTCGTCACTTCTGGACGGCATCGACCTGCGGGAGACGCTGCGTAATCTCCATCAGGGACGGATTTACGTACGGGAAGAGGGAAGAATCAAGGGGGGGGTCGGCGGGGTGGTGGTAATATTTCATGATGACCCCGATGGGAAAAAGTTTCCCTATCTCATGACCTGGCTGGGGGAGCATCCCCAGGAATCGGATATGGCCTTCTACAGCAGCTCGCCGGAAAAGCATGTGGTGGGTCCCGGCATCTGTCGTTGCGAGTACGGCGGACTCCTCCTCTCTTCTCCTCCCCGCAGGATGCAGGACGTCTGGCATGACCGGGAGTACGCTTTCGCCCAAAGCAAGGGGGAACGACTCCTCCTGGCGGCGCTGGATTACTCCCGGGAGCGGCATGTCGTCTACGTGGCTTCTCGCCCTCCACGGAGCATCTTCCGTCGTATCGCCGCACGCCTGGAGAAAAAGATCATCCACATCCCCCTGGGCTCACTGTCGCCGGTCAAGCTCAAGAAGATCCGGGTGTTCCATGTCCTGTTCGGTCATGACAAAAGGGAGATCGCCGGGGAGTATGTTTAAAAAGCAAGGGTGAAGGGTGAAGGGTGAAGGGTGATTCCGTAGGGGCACGGCTTGCCGCGCCCTTCATCTCCCCTGCATCCTCCGTCCTTCGTGGGTGAGAAGTTTTCGCACTCCGGCCGGACCGACTATCTCCCGAACCACACCCAACCCCTCCGTCAGCCAGGCAGACAACTGGTTGGGGCGATGGGCGTCGCTTCCCAGACAGTCGTAGATCCCTTCCCGGAGGAAGAGAAGGGCGTTTTCCTTGGCGGACTCGCCATAGATGCCGGCAAAACTCCCGATATTCCCCTGAAACCGGCACCCCATGGACCTGAGCCGAAGCAGGAATGGTGGAAGCTCCGTTTCCGGGAGATGCTCCTCACGCTTTTTTCCGATCACCAGCGACCTGAGGAGAGTCAGGAGCGAAAAATCGGCCAGGGATGACTCCGTCTCGGCGAGGGCGAATATGGGGGAACGCTCCGGATGGGCAATGAGCGGCGTGTAGCCGCCACGAATCACCTGAGCCAGGACATCGGGAACCACCGTCTCCATGGCCGACGGAGGCATTTCCACCAGGAGCATGGACTCATTGAGCAACAGGGGATGGTCAAGGGCGGCAAGGAGAAATTCGTCGAAATAGTATTCCGTGGCGGGCGCCAGGAGGAGAGGGATCCCCGCGCGGGTGATCCGATGCTGCAATTCAACCAGAAGCTCTTTTATGGCGGCGGGCTCCGTATCGTAGGAGCCGGTGATCCTGTGAGGGGTGCACCAGATCTTGGCGAAGCCGGCGGCGGCAAGCGCCTCCGCCATCTCCAGCGCTTCATCAAAACTTCCGGCGCCGTCATCGATCCCGGGGATGAGGTGACAATGACTATCGGTCACGAGCGAGGCGTCTTCACGACTATCTGTTGTTTTTCCCGCCGGACCCGCCGGTAAAAACATCGTGCGCCCCGTTTCAAATCCATCCCCATCCCCCTCAAAACTGTCGAAAAGTATTAATTCTAATATCATTTACCGGTGGCAAAGTCAACTCTAAAGCCGGGGAGTGGGGAGTGGGAACTGGGGACAAGGTACTGAGAACTAGGACCGGGTTTCCCGGTTTCCCCGGTTTTCACGTCACACAGATAACATCCACCCCTTCCACCAGACCGCGGCCGGCCAGCCAGGAACGGATCCCCTCCCGGGCGCCCCGCTTCCCCACCGTCACCAGTAATTTCCCCGACAGTTCATCCGTCTCCGGCCCCAGGATCGGCGCTCCGTGGAGGAGACGCCCCTGCTTGCGGGGGTCGGCGTCAATCCAGCGGGTGACCTTGATCCCCACCTCAGCCAGAGTACGCATCCAGGCCCGCCCCTCCAGACCCGCCCCCACCAGGGTGACTTCATGGTTTTCGGCCAGAAAACCTCGTTTCAGGTAGTGGATTTTACAAGCGCGAAAGGCGGCGGCGCTATAGGCCGGGGCGGTGCGGGTGAGTCGTTCCGGCCGATCCCGCCAAAAAAAGAGAGGAGCGGGGAGCCGGGCAAAACGGAGTCCCGCCGCGGCCAGTCGGAGCCAGAGGTCGTAATCCTCGCTCCAGCCGTGGTCACGGTACCCCCCGGCGGCCAGCACCGGACCTTTCCGGAACATGACGGAGGGGTGAACAAAGGGGGATTCCACGAAGAGATCCCGCATGATGAGGTCATGGGTCATCAGGCCGTTCTGCCACCTCTCGTAGGCGCGCATCCCCACCCTTACTTCATGACGGGGAAAGTGACGGAACCCGCAGGCCACCAACCCCACGGCGGGATTTTCTTCCAGGAAAACGAACTGATCCTCCAGGCGGCGGGGATGGGAGATATCGTCGGCGTCCATCCGCGCCACCAGCGGCGCACGGCAGAGGGCGAGGCCGGCGGAAAGAGCGGCCACCAGCCCCCGTTCCACGGGGGTGATGATCCGGATCCGCCTGTCACGACAGGCATACTCGGCCAGGATGCGAGGGGTGTCATCCCTGGAGCCGTCGTCCACCGCCACCAGTTCCCACCGGGCGAAACTCTGCCGGAGGATGGAGTCCAGCGCCGCCGGGAGGAACGCTTGGCAATCACGCACCGGCAGGAGAACCGAGACAGTAGGTTCAGTCATGGGGTAGAGTTCAACGCTTCCAGAAGAAGTGGGGGGAGCCGCCGGGGCTTCATCCCCAGGGCGACGCAGACCAGGGTGATCCTGGCCGCCACCAGGAGCTTGTCGTCTTCCTGGCGAATCGCCTGCTGCTGCAAGGTAAAGGAACTCCGCCCCACCTCCAGCACGCTGGTTTCGATCCGGAGGAGGTCATCCAGCCGGGCCGGCCACCGGAAATCGGCCTCCACCCGGACCACGGGAAAAATAAGGCCGTCATCGTGGAGCTGTTTTACAACGAGACCGCGTCGCCGAAAGAACTCCGTTCGTCCCCGTTCGAAGAAGCCCAGGTAGTTGGCGTGATAAACCACCCCCCCCGCGTCGGTATCCTCATAATAGATTCGTAGTTGCATAAAACCTCACTATCATTTCAGCGCCCCCCGATCCCTCCACCACCGGAAAAAGGGGTGGAAAGAGTATTGCCGCCGGAAAAGGGCGGCGAAGCGTTACCAGAACCTCCCATCGGGGATGACGGCATGGGGGACGGCGCCGAACTCCCGGAAGAGCCCAATATCCTCTCCACCTGTAGCTGTTCCGACGGCGAAAATTTACCGGCACGCAGGGCTTTTCCCATATTTTCCTTTTGCCCCGGCGTCAATTTCTCGGGAGCATCCGCCAGCTGCTTCAGTCTTGCCTCCCTCCGCGCTGACTTTGCGGCTACGGTACTTTTCCCCGCTTCGCTTAACAGCTCGTCATTTAACTTCAGATCTTCGGGAGTGCGCAGCAGGGCCGTCTCATCCTTCAACCCCAGGAGATCGTAGCGCTTTGCCGCCCCGATCCCCACGACGGCGGTACAGATCACAACCCCCGCGACGCAGAACTCCGTTCCTCTCTTGCTCACCCACCAGTCGAAAAAACCGACTTCGCTGTCGCTCCACCCCTTTTGCCCCTTGTAGGACCACCAGGCGATGAGGAGGTCAAGGCCTACGACGGACGCCAGGACCAGGGTGGCGACAAATCCCCACCGCACCACCGGCGGCAGCATTACCCATGGCGGAATGTCGGGAAGATCAAGTGAATAGTCCTGAAGGAGGAACGCCAGGGTGATAACCACCGCCAAACCCGCCACCATGGAGAGTTTGCCGACGCTCTCCCCCACCCACCACCGGAGAAAGGCGCCGATGCCCGGTTCGAACAACATGCTGTACCGGTAAAATCGCCACCCGATGGTCAGATCATAGGCCAGAAAAACACCGATCAGCCCCATCAGGAACAGCCAGGTCATCACTGTGGACATAACAAGTTACCTCTCATTCCGGATGCCGCAGCCATTGGTCCAGTTCAGCCAGTTGCCGCAGCTCATCCTGGAGAGCACCCTTGGCGCAGAGACCGTAAAGTGCGGGAATGCGGCGCGTCACCAGCCGCCACCAATGAACCGGGTACCGGAAAAACAGTCGGAAAGATTCGGAGGGAACCCCATGGTTCGCGGCGATAGTTCCCCTGGGGGCGAAAACACGCCCGAGCATGACGGAGAGCTTTGCGGACATCGTGGGATGAGCCCCGATTTCCTTGGCAAGAACGATACTATCACGAACATGAATATCCCGAAACATCAGAAAAGCCGCCCGCTGGAGTTGAACGGCCAAGGAGCTCGTCTCATCCTCGCCACCCTCCGGCCAGACAATCCCTTTCTCCCCCCAGTACCGCTGGGTGAGTTTCAGCGCCAGCAAACATCCTCGCGTATGACCTCCGGCTTGAGCCAGGGACCAGAAGAGCTGCCAGTTTATCGCCTCCGCACCCAGCAGATAAGAAAGGTCGCTGAGGAGCAGGGGGCCGTTATCGAACTGGTGGTCAAAAACCGCATGAACGATGAGGTGGAGCAGCAGGTCGGTGGGGGATTCAAACGGTATCGCCTCACCGGCCACCTTCCTCTCCACGCAGCGTTGCCAGAATTGGGGCGAGTTGCTGGGGTCTAAACGGTCGGGAACGATCTCCGGAAGATAGAAACGGCTGTGAAGTTCCAGGTGAACCTGACCGGATGGCGCGTGGAGGGGGGGGAGGTGCTTGTCGTCATCCCTCTGCGTCCCCTGGTACTGCTCCATCCTCGTCAATCCCCCCTGAATCAACGCCTCGTAGGCTTGCGGGAGCTGATCTCGCGGCACCAGGATATCCAGGTCGCGCATGGGGCGGAGAGCCGGCTGGGGATAGGCATGGAACGCCAGGAAAGCCCCCTTCAGGGCCACATGGGGAATCCCCACCTGATCCAGGATTCGGTCAACACTTCGGAGATCGCTCTGCAGCGAGAGAGATCGGAGGGTGGCCCGTTTGAAACTCAGGGCCAGCTCCTCGCCTATCTGCTCCGGCACCGGAAGTTCTCGGCGTTCCCGCGTCAGTCGCCAATGGAGGAGCGGCTCCAGGCGATGCTTTCGGGCCATCCCCAGGAGAGTGTCCCAATCATCGGGGTCCAACCCTTCGACAGTTTCCCGGCTGACAGGGCGAATGGGTGAGAGGAGGTCCAGCAGCAGGGATTGGAGACGCGGTAAAGATAGAGTCATAGGTGTGAGAATTCCGGCAGGCTGTTTCGGACATTTTCCCAGCTTCCCTGGGCGGCGACGCGGCCGGCCTCCAGGACGATGACCTGATCGGCATGTTCCAGGGTCGGCAACCGGTGCCCCATGAGGACGACGGTGAGGTCGCCGTGAAGCTTTTCAATGGCGTCACGGATACGGGCCTCGTTGGCGAGATCCAGCGCACTGGTGGCCTCGTCCAGGATAAGGAGGCTGGGTCGTTCCAGCAGCGCCCGAGCCAGGGCGATCCGCTGACGCTCCCCACCCGAGAGACGGACACCGCCATCCCCCACCACCGTATCCAAGCCCAGAGGCAATTGAAAAACGAAATCGGCCGCGGCCCGCTCCAGGGCCCGGCGGAGCTCATCTTCCGTGGCGTCAGGCCGGGCCCAGAGAAGGTTGGAGCGGATACTGTCGTTGAACAGGAAGACCTCCTGGGGGACGTAGGCCACGTGACGGCGCCAGCTCTTTCGGCTCCCACCGGTAACGGGGACGCCATCCACGGTGAGTTCACCGTCGTCGGGCGCCAGGAGCCCCATGAGCAGATCGGCCAGAGTGCTCTTCCCCGCACCCGAGGCTCCCATGATGGCGGTGGTGGTGCGGGCCGGAAAGGAGAGGGACACCCCGTCCAGGGCGGCTTGTTCACGCTCTTCATAGGTGAAGCTGACACTGTTGAGACAGACGGCTTGCTGTACCGACCAAG
This sequence comes from uncultured Desulfuromonadales bacterium, assembly GCA_903929485.1. Classification (GTDB taxonomy): domain Bacteria; phylum Desulfobacterota; class Desulfuromonadia; order Geobacterales; family CAIOGM01; genus CAIOGM01. The sequence continues at coordinate 3,612 of CAIYUY010000259.1, read as the reverse complement.
GCTCTAAAGATTCCGCGGACTCCGGCTCGGCGTTCGCCCGGCAGTCGGCCAGCAGAGCGTCCAGTTGCTCCAGGGCCGGCAGGGCATGGAGCAGTTGATGAAACTGTTGTTGAGCCATCATGAGCTGTGGGATGAGGCGGCTGAATATCAGCACCAAGGTGAGGAGTTCCGGCATGGGGGTGTGCCAGAGTCGCAACCCAAGGTAGAGGTAACTTGTCAGCAGCGTCGCGCCCCCCACCTGAAACAGGGCGCGGGAGAGGTTCGTTCCGGCGGCAAACTGCAACTGCCGGGTCCGGAGTCGTTCCATGGTCGTGGTGAAGAGCTCCAGATGACGGAACTCGCTACGAAGGATCTTGGCCAGCTTGATCCCGGCCAGACTCTCCTGCACATTCCCCTGCAGGGCCCGGCTGGCGACGGTCAGTTCCCGCCCGAGACCAAGCGCCCTTTTTCTCTGGCCGGAGAGGAGCAGGAACACCATCCCCCCGCTGACCAGGGCCAAAGCGGCCATGCGCCACGACAGGGCGAAGGCGGCGAACAGGTAGGCGCAGACCGTGACCAGCGCGGCCAGGAGCCCCAGCCCGAAGTGGAGACCAACCCCGACCCGACTGACATCCGTCAGGAGCAGGTCGGCGTGATCGGCGCGCCGACTGCCGGCAAGCCAGCGCCACTCGGTTCCAAGCAGCGCGGCAAAGCACTGCCGACGGAGTTTATCAACCAGGGAGTATTGAAGGTGGGCGCCAAGCTGCTCTCGAGCATACAGCAAGCCACTCCGTGCCACGACGAGGAAAAGAAAGGCGGAGAGGAGACCGAAGGGGCTAGGTGAGACGCCGACGGTAGAGAGAGAGAAGATAAAATTCCAGACAAACCCATAATTGCTACCGGTCCCAGCCAGAACATTCAGCAACGGAACCAACAGCAAAAGACCGACTCCTTCGGTGAGTCCGGCCAACGTCATCAGCAAACATAAAAATAAAACTTGCCTTCGAGGCACCTCAGCAAGCAAATAGAGAACGCCACGTGATTGACGAATTGGGAACCTACCTTGCCCTATTACTACAGGCAGCTACGAGTTAGTAACACCATCATCAACAGTTCCTGGGTGATTTTCTGCGTCCTTCATGGCAAGAGATTCAAAGCACGGAGTTGACCACGACCGCTTGCTAGGTTGACGTGAATGCTCGTTTCCAACATTTCGGTTAGTAGAATCAGGCGATGCCTGTAATTTTTCCATGTCAATCCTCCATCCAGCAGTAATAAAATTATTTGCCACCATAAACTTTACAAACATCCCTGTCAAGCATAATGTTCCAGGTACAGTCCCATACTCAGACCGCGCAACAAAATCATTCTTGCCTGTCCAGTGTTTACCGCCGCGACTTCCCGCCCCAACGACGCCAGTATCCCCCGCATCCTCGTTAAATCCAACCAGGCTCCTACCAGGGGGTGGCGCTCCAACCGGTCCAGGAGTGCAGCCAATTCCGATTGTTGCGCCGCAATTCGATGCCCCACATCCGCTGCCTGCAACCCCTTACGCTTATCATCCAACACGGCCGCCGGCATGAACGGTCGCAGTGCTCGCCGCAGCAGCCACCGACTCTCGTCACCACGACAGTACTGCCGGTCGGGTACCCGGCAACAGAACTCGATGACCCGCCGATCCAGGGTCGGGTCGCGAACCTCTATCTGATAAGCCGCGCCGATGGCGTGCCAAACTTCTCCCGCCCCCAGCCCAACCGTGCGAAACCGGGACAGAAGAGCGGGACTGGGCCGGGTGAAGGTCGGGTCATGATCGTCAACGCGCATCATATCCCGGAGCCGGAGCTCCCGGGCAAAGCCCGGATGGATAGCAGAATACCCCCCCCAGGGAGGGAGCCCCTTGAGACTGCTTCGCCCTTCGCGCCAGCGCTGACGCAACGGCTGCGCCACCGGCCGAAGGAGTTGCGACTTAACAGCCTGCCAGGGATTGTGGGCGATCATCTCCCGCCCGGCTTGCCGGAATCCTTGCCAATCGCCTCGCTTCAGATAGGGAAGGAGCAACCCATCACCCCCGTAAGAAACAGTGGCGTTGCCGTTCTGACCGGTGAGGAGTACCCCGGCCCCTTCCGCCTGCGCCGCATCAAGAATCGCCAGTATCCAGTGGAAATTGCTGGCCGCGTGTTGCGGATTATGGGTGATCGCCAGGATACGCTCCAGGCTCTCCAGAAGACTGACATTCTCGGAGCGAATCGGCGTCAGGTCGATATGACCGCTGAATGTAGCGGTGGCTTGAGCCAGTTCCCACTCATCTCCCCGGCGGATGGTCCCCTCGCCGGTGGGTAGGTACTGGGGTAGCGCCGTATAGGCATGGAGCCGCTCTCCACGTTCCGCCAGTTGCCGTGCCGCCAAGGCGCAGACCGAACCGGAATCCAGCCCGCCGCTGAGGGTGGCGACAACAGGGCGACTACTCCGGAGACAACTGGCGACGGCCCTGTTATAGACCTCCAGGAAGGCTTCCTCGTAGGCCGCATCATCCGCCAGCTTCAGCTCCGGCAACTCCTCCGGTCGCCAGTAGCGATGGATGGTCAGCCGCCCGCCATCCAGACGAAGGAAATGCCCCGGGAGCAATTTTTTGATACCCTGATGAATCGTGGCTTCCGGTTCATGGGTGACCCAGGCCACCAGCATCTGCGCCGCCTTCAACGGATCAGGGCGGCGAGGGATTTCAGGAAGGGCGAAGAGCCCTCCAAGCCCGGAGGCGAAGGCGAAGCGTTGGGCAGAGTGATGATAGTAAAGACTCGTATTCCCCCCGTGGTCCCTGGCCAGGAACAACTTTCGGCTCCGCTTGTCCCACACCGCCAAGGCCCAATCGCCGCAAAAATGGGACAGGCACTCCTCCCCCCAGCGGCGCCACGCCTGTTGCATCAGATGACTATCGGGGCAATCGGTCAGCTCCCGTATCCCCAGTTCCCGGCAGAGTTCGGCGCGGTTGTCCAGCCGGGCGGCGGAAATCCAGACCTGGTCGGAATCCACCAGCGGCTGTCGTTCCCAGGCAGCCTCCAGGGTGACGGCCAGTTGCCGCTGTCCCAGACCGACGCCCCCCTCCTGCCAACCGTCGCCGCCATCCGGTCCCCAGTGATGCAGGGCGGCTTCCATGGCCGCCAGCGACTCCCCTACCGGGCGGCCATCGCTTTCGATCAGTCCAAAAATGGCGCTCATACGGTATCCTCAACGATAGGTAAGGGACTCGGCGCTTGCCAAGTCACCTTTTATAAAGATTGTCATTCCCGCCTGCGGGCAGAAGCGCCCTTCGGCGCGCAGGCCCCCGGAGCTTTTGAGCGGGAATCCAGTTTGGCATTCATAAAACCATATCCCCGATAAAAACGCTCGGGGATGACATCTGTGGAAAAGAATATATCACCGTAGCTGTACCAGGAATACTTTTTCATCCCCCCCCCGACCCCTCTTAGGTGATGCGCCACAAAGAACATACCAGACAGAAACCCGTTCACCCTTCGACAAGCTCAGGGCGAACGGATTCAGGTTTAATAACCGCCTTATTTTCCGTTCGTGGTGAGCCTGTCGAACCATGAACGGAAAATCGATACCGAACATGTTATACGGTACACTCTTTGC
>CAIYUY010000258.1 GCA_903929485.1 uncultured Desulfuromonadales bacterium | reverse complement strand
TGATCTCTCCATTGCCGATGCCGTGGAAAAAAGTATTCATGCCGCAATAGAGCAGCCTGTGGCGCAAGCGATAGAGAAGGCTATTGCCGATTCCGTCGGACAACCGGTAACGGAGGCCGTGGACAGGGCGGTAGCTGAAGCAGTGGAGCATGCCGTGGCTTTGGCCATCGAGCAAACGGTGTCCAATGCGGTGGCGGAACCGGTCGCTGCCGCCATTGGCGAAGCCATTGCCGGGGGCGTGTCGCAACCGGTGACGGAGGCGGTCGATAGAGCCATTGTGGATGCCGTGGAAAGGAGTATTCATGCCGCCATAGAGCAGCCCGTGGCGCGAGCGATTGAAAAAAGTATCGCGGCATCCGTGGAGCAACCGGTATCTATAGCCGTTGAACTGGAAGTGGCAGCGGCTATTGAGAAAACAACCGCCGGCGCCGTGGAGAGAGCTGTTTTCAGAGTCATGGAACAAATGCTGGCCGGCACTGTCTCGCAGGCAGTTACGCAAGCAGTGGAACATGCCGTCGCTGCGGCTGTGGAACAACTAGTTGAAAGTGCCGTGGAGCGAGTCGTTTCCAGGGTGGTAGAGCAAACAGTGACGGGAATTGTCCGGCAGGCTGTTACACAAGAGGTCGCAAAATTTGTACCCGTTGCTACTGAGCAGGCTTTTGCCGGTAACGCCGTGGGATTATACGTTGCAAGAAGTGCAGCCTCGGCTGTTTCTTCGGCCGTCGTGGCCGCCGCCGTCGCCACGGAGAGTAAAAACTATGGATCTGTCGTTAAGAAGACACTCTGTCCGGGGTGCGGTCGGGAGATGAAGAGAGCAGTGGGAAAATCAGGGGCAAATGCAGGAAAAAGATTCTGGGTTTGCCCCAATTATCCTACTTGTGCCACGTTTTTACCGTCCATCGATTAACAAGATCATCCCCAGAGGGCAGAGCTGAGCCCGGTTTTTCGTCCAATCCGCCGTGCTACCGCAGCGTTGAACAGTGCTTCATCTCCCTGATTATTGGCAAACGATCACTTAAATGAGGACCACGCGGCCGGATATACCACGAGGATGACTGATATCGCCATTGTGCTCCGATGGAGAGTAAACAGATATGAGACAATTCAATACCGCCGGACCCAGCACTGCCACTGATCATTACTGTGTTGACCCTTTGACCAGAATCAACCTGGATGAGATCATTTCTCTGATTGATTCGAAAAAGTATTTTGTACTGCATGCCCCCCGTCAGACCGGCAAGACCACCTGCCTGCTGGCCTTGATGCGTTACCTGAATACCCAAGGGCGTTATCGCGCCGTTTACGCCAATATTGAAACAGCCCAAACAGCGAGGGGTGATGTTTCCCAGGGGCTTCGGGCGGTTTGCGGCTGCGTCGCCGGTTCTATCAGGCGTCATTTGGGAGATACCTCACCGGAAGAAGAGTGGCTGAAGATATTTGAAGCGCATGGACCGAATGAGTCTTTACGGTATCTGCTGGAAGTTTGGACCAGGAACGACCCTTCACACCCAACGGTCCTGTTTCTTGATGAAATAGATGCCCTGGTGGGTGACACCCTCATCTCGGTATTGCGTCAGTTGCGTGCCGGTTATACTGACCGCCCGGAGTACTTCCCCACCTCGGTCATCCTTTGCGGTGTTCGTGATGTCCGGGATTACCGCATTCACACCGGTGGCGGCGAAATCATCAGCGGAGGGAGCGCCTTTAATATCAAGGCCGAGTCCATTCTCGTCGGAAACTTCACCCGGGCCGACATCGTTGAATTATACGGACAACACACCCGGGAGACCGGCCAGCGTTTCGGTATCGAAATTTTTGACAAGGTCTGGGATGATACCGCCGGTCAGCCTTGGTTGGTCAACGCCTTGGCCCGCGAGGCCTGTTTCAAACTGGAGGAGGGGAAAGAGCGGACTCGCCCCATAGACCTGGAGTTGTACCTTCAGGCCCGGGAACAATTGATTCGCAGTCGCGCCACCCATTTGGATCAACTGACCGATAAGCTGCGGGAAGATCGGGTTCACCGGGTCATCGCCGCACTGCTGGCCGGCGAGGCCGATGCGGAAACTATATCGACTGATGATCTTCAGTATGTTCAGGACATGGGACTGATAACGTTGGACCGGCAGGTCCGGATCAGCAACGCCATTTACCGGGAGGTCATTCCGCGGGAACTGACCTGGACCCGGCAACTTACCATAGCCCAGGAAACTTCCTGGTACCTGACTGCCGACCGACATCTTGATCTGACTAAATTGTTACGGGCATTTCAACAGTTTTTCCGGGAAAACGCCGATGCCTGGATTGAACGGTTTCAATATAAAGAGGTCGGTCCCCAACTGCTACTGCAGGCGTTTTTGCAAAGGATCGTCAACGGCGGCGGACGGATTACTCGGGAATACAGTCTGGGGATGAAGCGGATGGATCTGTTTCTGGAATGGCCGCTGGATGAAACCCTGATGTTTCGCGGGCCGCTGCAGCGGGTGGTTCTGGAGTTGAAGATCCGGCGCAAGAGTCTGAAAACCACCATAGCTCAAGGTTTGGAACAGACCGCTGCCTACGCCGCTACCTGCGGCACGGACGAGGCACACTTGATTCTCTTTGACCGCGATGGCGGCAAGGGGTGGGATGATCGGATCTGGGAGCAAACGGAAACCTGGAATGGCAACACGATACAGGTTTGGGGGATGTGAAACTAAAGGAGGCGCCCGGCAAGACAGTCGGTTCGGGTGGTTGGGGGGACTGATTGAGGGAAGTAGCTGAAAAGGCAAAGCATAGTCAACAGATCGATTATGTCCCCTTATTGCCCCATGTGGCTGCGGAAGTCGCCACCAAGACCGATCCGCGCGAAATGGAGCAACGCCTGATTCTCAAGTTGGCAGGCATGATCATAGTAACCGTCGGTCTGGTCGCTACCGTGGTCAAGCTGATCCATTGATGAACAAGATTATCACCAAAGGATGGCGCTGAGCCCGGATTTCCGTTCAACCCGTCGTGCAACCGTGGCCTTGAACAGTGCTTCGTCTCCCCAGAGCATCGCCTTGTCTCTGGCCCTGGTCACTCCCGTATAGATCAGTTCACGGGTCAGAAGTTCGGAGGTTTGTCCCGGAAGGAGTATCAGCAGTTGGCTGAATTCCGAACCCTGGCTTTTGTGAATGGTCATGGCATAGACCGTTTCATGGGCCGGCAACCGCACCGGGGCGATTTTCCTGATTATCCCCTCCGGCGACTGAACGAAGAGCCGGGGGGCGCCGCCGGCCTCCTGATCCGGAAAGACAAGTCCCACATCACCGTTGAACAGCTTCAGGGTGTAGTCGTTGGCCGAGATCATGATGGGGCGTCCTTTATACCAGCGGTTCCGTGGGTCGATGAGGCCGGCCTCGGCCAGGATCTCCTCCACGACCCGGTTGAGACCGGTCACTCCGTAGGGCCCCTGACGCAGGGCGCAGAGAATCCGGAACTCCTCGAAGCGAACCAGAGCCTCCGCCGGCGATCCGGCGGTAAGGTAGGCTCGATACCCTTGGATGACCGTTGGGGCAAGGGCTTTTTTGAGCTCTTCCGGCGGCGGAACGTCGCGCCAGACCAAGTCGTGGTACGCATCGTTGCGGAGCAGCGTCATGGCCTGGATTCCATCTCCCTCATTCACCGCTCGTCCCACCAGGCCGATACCGCCGGCGGCGCTAAATCGGTAGTTTTTCTTCAGAACTATCAGAGAGTCGGTAAGGGGTGGCAACGGGGCGGTGGACTGTTGCGCCGGGAACTGCTTCCCCGTCATCCGGGCTACGTATCCTGCAAATTCCGGCGAGAACGGTTCATTCCTCCCTCGTCCGCAGATATCCCCCAGAACCGCGCCCGCCTCCACCGAGGCCAGTTGGTCCCGGTCTCCCAAAAGAATCAGCCGTGCTTCCTGCTTCAGGGCGACGGCCAGTTTGGCCATGAGGGGTAAGGCGACCATGGACGCCTCATCGATGATCACCACATCGTACGCCAGGGTGTTGTCCGCTCCGTGAGTGAAGCGGACGGAGCCTCCCCGTGAGCCCAGCAGCCGGTGGATGGTTACGACTTCCGTGGGGATCAGCTGGAGGAGTTCTTCATCACATACCAGGTTTTCCTTCATGGTGCGAATTGACCCCTTGAGCCGTGCCGCCGCCTTTCCCGTGGGGGCTGCCAGGGCGATCCGGAGCGGTGTCCCTTGCGCCTGTTCCAGGAGCAGGGCGATAATCTTCACCACCGTGGAGGTCTTGCCGGTTCCCGGTCCTCCCGAGATGACGCAGAACCGTTGCCGCACCGCCGCCGCCGCCGCCACCTGCTGCCAATCAACTTTTTCATCGCCGGTATCGAGAAAAAGCCGGGCGATTCCCGCAGCCAGGAGCGTTTCGTTCACCTCTCCGGCCACGGCGGTCGCTTTCTCCCGGATGATCCGTGACAACTCCTGCTCATACCGCCAGTAGCGGTAAAGATAAAGCCGGCCGTCGTCCAGTACCAGGGGGCGGTACTCACCCCTGGTGGCGACTACCTGGGTGCGGCGCAGGCCGTCGGCCAGATCGTCCCGGGAGGGGAGGGTGATCTCCGTCTCGTTGCACCAAAATTTCTCTCCGGAAAGAGCGGCCAATTCCAGGCAGATATCGCCCCCTCCCACGACTGCGCTGGTCAGGGCGACCACCATCTCCAGCCATGGTGGCGCTTCCAACGCTTCACGGCGGATGAATCGGGCAAAATGCCGGTCGATCTCCCTCAGCTCAATTTCCATGGTCACACCCCTCGCCCCCTGTCTCAAGGAGACACTCAGTTAACTCCCGTATTAGCGCCAGAGGGGGGAGATCCCGAAAAATGCCGAACTCTTCTCCCTGGTCGGCGGAGACTCCCCGAAGAAAAACGTAGAGCACCCCCCCGAAATGGGAGTCGTAGTCGTATCCCGGCAGACGCCCGGTCAGGTACCTGTCAAGGGCCACGGTGTAGAGGAGATACTGCAGCGGGTAAAGGTGCCGGGACATGGCGCTCCCCAGGAGATCCCGCCCATACTCCCGGCTCTGGTACCCCAGGTGGTTTGATTTCCAGTCCAGCAGGTAATAGCGACCGTTATGGGTGAACACCAGATCCATGAATCCATGAACCATCCCTCTCACCGATTTGAATTTCAAGGCCGTGGCCACCCGGTGCAGCTCCGTGGCGTCATAGCCGCCGGCATGGTTGCGCAAACAGTTGCGCAGGGTGTCGGAGGTGATGAATTTCAGGGGGAAGAAGAATTCCAGCTCCTTGATCCAGTTTCCCGGTTGGAGACCGGCCAGGGTGAAGGGTCCTTCCGGAGAGGCCAGGGGGACCGTGATGACGTTGGTGACCATGGCGCAGATATGGGGGAGCCATTCCGGGTCGTAGCCATGACTCTCCAGCCCCTTCTCCACCAGGGAGCGGATCGCGGCGGGAGAGCCGGCGGCAAAGTCCAGATCCTCGAAAAGGTCGTGCAGGAATATTCCCGCTTGCGCCCCCCGGGGGAAGGTGTAGATGCTCTTTCCGGGGGGGGCTTCGCCGGGTAGTGGAACCGCCGGGGTCGAGCCGGTGTCATCCCGGTCCGGCTCCTCCGCCGCCGGGCTCTGGTGCGTGGCAAAGGAGGTGAAACTGGTTACCCGCCAGTCGGTGGCGATGGTCCCGGTAAACTCTTTCATGGCCGGCGGCCCGGTATAAGCGGCATTCGGGAGATAGGGAGGGGCTCCGGCCGGGTCGGGCATCCGGTTGGCGGCAATGGTCCCGCCGCTCCTCTCCGCCAGCTCTTCCAGCTGTTGTTCCATCTCCTGTCGAGGGATGATGCTTACCTGAGCCGCCAGTTGGGTGACCAGGTCGGCGGCGGTTTTGGTCTCTTCCGTCCCATGGAGAAGATAGGCCAGCGGGGAGGTCTCGGGGCGGTTTTTTTCGCTGGAATCGTGAACTTTCCCGGCGGAGAGGTAGCAACGGTACTTCGCTCGGGTGAGAGCCACGTAGAGGAGCCGGAGGCTTTCAGCCAGGGACTCCTTTTGGGCCAGAAGCCGGTGTCGCTCGTACCCCGGGGAGCCGAAATCCTTCATCATGGAGAAGGAGTCGTGAAAGGTTATCACCCGGTCGTTTCCCCTGAGCCCACCCCACATGAAAGGGCAGAAGACGATGGGGTATTCCAGCCCCTTGCTCACATGGACCGTGACGATCTTCACCAGCTTGGCGTCGGTTTCCAGGCGGATCTGGTACTCTTCACCCGCTTCGCCGCCGCTCACCCGTTCGCCGAACCAGGTAATGAGCCCTTCCATGCCGAGCCTCCGGTCGTGAGTCGCCTGGTGGATGATCTCCAGGCAGTGGAGCAGGTTGGTCAAGCGGCGCTCGCCGTCGGGACGCCGGAGCAACCGTCCCCGCACCCCTTCCCGGGAAAGGAGGGATTGGGACATGACCATAAATCCCTTATCCAGCCAGCTCTGATGGTAATCGCGGAACTGCTCCAGGCAGTTCTCCCACGCCGATTCATTCTCGTTCAGCTCGGCCAGATCCGTCCCCGAGCGGCCGAGGATGGAGGTCACCAGCGCCGCCCGAACCCTGGGCTCGCTGCCCGGATATACCAGGGCGCTCAAGAGGGTGCAGAGCTCCCGGGCCTCTTCGGTGGCGAAGATGGAAAGGTCGCTGCGCATGACGCTGGGGATCATGAGGCTTTTCAGGGCGCCCTGAATGGCGCCGGCCTGGCGGTGGGATCGGACGATGACAGCGATGTCTTCGGGGAGGAGGGGGCGCTCTCCCACCAGCGCTTCTCCCCTTTCCCCCTGTCGCAGCAGCCGGGCTATTTCCCCCGCGACGCCGGCTACCACGGCGTCGTTAGCCTTCCCCACGGAAAGGGTCTTCCCCTCCTGGTCGGGGGGGAGGTACCAGAGCTGCAGGGGGGCGTCGTCGCTCCCCGTAAGGGTGAGCTCTTTCCCGGCTTTCGTGGGGCCGGGAGTGACGGGGTGGTAGGCGAGGGCGTCGAACACGAAGGGGCGCCCCTCGTGGGCAAACAGCATGTTCAGAGCCGTCAGGAGCCGGGGGGTAGAGCGCCAGTTGCCCGTGAGAGTGAAACGGTTTTCACCGGCCACGTCCGCTGCTGCCTCCAGGTAGGCGAAGATGTCCGCCCCCCGGAAGCTGTAGATGGCTTGCTTGGGGTCGCCGATGAGGAACAGGGGAGAGTCCGGGTTATCATAGATCCGGCGGAAGATGTCATACTGCACCGGATCGGTATCCTGGAATTCATCGATGAGGGCGGCCCGGTACTTTTCCGACAGTCGGCTGGCCAGGGCGCCGCCGCTCTCTCCGCACAACGCCCCGTAGAGGTCGTTGAGAAGGTCGTCAAAGAAGCGGATGTTCGTCTCCTTTTTCCGGGCCTTGAGCCGATCCCGGGCGAAGACGATGAGTTCCCACTGCAGGGCGAGAAAACGCTCCTCTACCCGGCGCTGCAATGCTTCGCATGAGTGGAAGAACGGATGATCCGGAGCTGTCCCGGTGGGTTTTGTTCCCTGGGCGATGCCGGAGGCGGTGACCTTGGCGAATCCGGCTCCCAGGTCGAAGGGGTTGTTGCCGGTGGTGAAGCTGTCCAGTTCCGCCAGCAGTCCGGGGAGGAGGTCGATTTTGTAGGGGCCCCGGCTGAGTCCCTTGTCGTTTTGGAGGAGGAGGATGATCTGCTGCCGCTGTTGCCGCCACTCCAAGCGCACCGACTGGAAGGCGGTTTCGCAGCCGGCCTCCATTGCGGCGATGTCGTCCTGGCTGTAGTTGGGGACTATTTTCAGCTTTGGGTTCCCCAGCATTCCCGAAAGAAACTCCAGAAAAAAGGAGGCCGAGAATTTCCGGCGGAGGGCGTACCCCAGGAGGGGAGCCGGACGGGCAAAGAAGCGGATCCGCCAGAAGTCGTCGGCGATCTCCCGCAGGAGCACACTCTGATCGGTGACAAGTTCGGTGTCGTAGAGAGAGCCGCTCTCGAAGGCGTTTTCTTTCAGAGCCCGGAGGCAGAAGCCGTGGATGGTGAAAATAGAGGCGGTATCAAAGGCCGTGAGCGCTCGACTCAGCCGCTCCCGTGCCTGTTCCCTGGTCGGCCCTTTGCCGTTGCTGTTGGCCGCCAGAGACGTGAGAAGGGGGTCCGTTGTGGTTCCCCCGGAAAAGAGCGCCAACGCCTCCCTGATCCGGTTCCGGATACGTCCCCGCAGCTCCTTGGTGGCCGCCTCGGTATAGGTCACCACAAGGATCTGTTCCGGCGTAAGCTCTTTCTCCATCAGCAGGCGAAGGTAAAGAGAGGCGATGGCGTAGGTCTTGCCCGTACCGGCGCTGGCTTCGATGAGGTTGCGTCCGGCGAGTTCCACCTGGATATGATCCAGTTCATTCATGGCGGCTCCTCATACCTGGTGCCGGAGCATCGGCTCCAGCAGGGTTCGGGCGATCTCTTCAAATTCCGGGGTGAACGGGTCGACCTGGCCGAAGCAGAGCTGGAAGTGGGGGTCATTCCCTTCACCGGGGAAGTTGTACCCATCTTCCCAAGCGCTCCTGGCTTTTCCCAGGTTCCACTCCTGTTTGTGGGCATATGCCAGGGCCGAGGTGGGGAAGAAGCGGAGCGGTTTGTACAGCCCTTTTTCATAGAGGGCGAGAATTCCGGCCAACAGTTCGGCGGCATTGTCCACCGGGCGAAAGGTTGGTCCCCCTTTTTTCATGAAGAGTACCGTTTCCCGGGGATACCCCTTTGGCTGTACCAGGTTGAGGAACAGGTGCTCGATCCAGGCCCGTAGCTGATCCTTGGCTTTCAGGGTTGCGCAGCGGTATCGGACCATTCGCTGGGGCCAGATTTGCTCCAGGCTCCCGGTCACCCGGAACCCCCGCAACTCCTCCTGGATGGAGATGGAGGGGAGGGGGGATCCGTTACCGATTTTCTGCCGCAGAGTTTCGGCAAAGGCGGTGACTTCCGTGACTGCCGCGGCAAAGAGCGCCTCCCCATGGTGCGCCGGCGGGAGGATTCCCCGGCAGCGGACCATGGGGAATAACTCCTCCGGATCTTCGCCGGCCATGCACCGCTCCAGAAGCTCCTGGTTCAGGCCGTAAGCTTCCAGCCCTTCCACCGTAAAGGGCTCCCGCTCCTCCAGAGGGCCGGCGGCCTCTTCCAGGCGAAGTTTCAGACGCTGTTCCAGAAAAAATTTTGCAGGGTTGTCGAAGAAGCGGAGCAGCCTGGGAAGGGGGAGCTCGCGCCATTCCTCCGGGGGCTTTTGTAACGGGGTGGTGAACAGTTCCGAAGGGCGCCAGGGGTTCATGCGCCGTTCCAGCAATGCGGCGCAATTCTCGCTGGAATAGCTGAAGAGGGGAGAGCCGGCGGTGAAGTACTCCTGGCTGAACGCCTGAAGCCGGTGTTGCGTAACGAGCTGCTGTGCGGGAGAGTTCCCCGCCGCCGTCGTGAATCCCCGGGTTATGGCGTCCAGGAACTCGCTCACCAGGACCGATGGCGGCAGCTCGCTGTTGTCTTTGATGCTCTGTCCCACATAGCTCAGATACAGTGTCGTGCGGGCGGAGAGGATTGCCTCCAGGAAGAGGTAACGGTCCTCGTCGCGCAGAGAGCGATCGCCCCGGCGGGGTTTTTGGGTGATCAGGTCGAAGCTCGGGGGACGGTTTTGCCGGGGAAAGGCGCCGTCGTTCATGCCGATAAGGGCCACAACTCGGAAGGGGATGCTCCTCATGGGGAGCATGGCGCAGAAGGTGACCCCGCCGGTGAGGAAGCCGAACCCTTTTTCTTCCTGGGAGAGTCGCGCGGTGAGCCACGAGCGGATGACCCCCAGGGTCGGATCCCCGGTGAAGTCGGCGGACTCCCGCAGCTTTTCCAGTTCGGAAATCACGTCGGTGATGGCCGCCCGTTCCCGGGCCGAAGCGTCGTCCGCCAGGATAAACTCTTCCAGCAGCATCCGGAGAGTTTCGCCCCAGCCGCTCAGGGAGCGGGGAGGGGTCAGGCCGGTGGCGAGCTTCCCTATTTTGCCCATGAACTCCAACAGCTTCCCCAGGGAGAGCGTGTCCGCCCCCTCCATCTCGTCATAGGGGAGCATGTCGTGAAACAGTTGCTTGCCGGTTTCGGGAAGGGCATACCCCAGCAGAAGTCGGTCGATCCCCGCTCGCCAGGAGTGATCCCGGTAGCCGGGGAGCCCCAGCCGTTCCCGATCTTTTTCGTCCAGACCCCATCTAACCCGGGTCTCCTTGAGCCAGCCGCGGATGGTTTCCAGATCGGTATCGCTCAGATCGAACCGGCGGCGAACCGGCGGCGTTTCCAGGATATCCAGTAACTGGGGAACGGTGCAGCGGCTGCCGGGGATTTCCAGGAGCTTCAGGAGGAGCGCGGCGATTTCTCCTTCACTGGCAAGATTCCGGTCGGCTATGGCGTAGGGGATTTTGATGGGAGAATCCTGGCGCCCCTCGAATACTGTGACGATGTAGGGGGCGTAGGTTTCGATGTCGGGAGTCATCACCACGATGTCAAGGGGCGCCAACCCATCTTGCGTATCCAAAAGGAGAAGGAGGTTATCGTGGAGAACCTGGATTTCACGCAAGGGGCTGTGGCAGGAGTGAATTTGCACCGAAAGATCAACAGGGGCTATGAGCCGCTGTTCCTGCTCCCCGGCGCCCCTCAAGTTGAGGATATCCGACTGAAGGGCGCCGAGAAGCGTTGTCGTGGCCGGTTCGGTGTAGAGCTCATTCTGGAGCGCGGCGACGTCGCCGGCCTCAATGACCAGGTCGGAAAAGTCCCGACCCAGCTTCCCCAGGGAGGCCAGGAGGGGATTCCCCTCCATCCGGCAGGCGCGCTCCTCCGGGGTCCGGCGGGCCAGTGCTTTCCCTGAAACGATGTCCGACCAGTACTCGCGGGTCGGGCTCAGGAGGAACAGGTTGACCGCCGTAACCCGAGAGACCATGGTCAGGATCTCCAGATGGTACTGGGGGAGGTAGGAGATGCCGAACAGGGTGATCCTCTCCGGCATCCCGGTGCCGACCGCTCCGCCGCTCATGATCCGGCGGCGGAACTCCTCTTTCAGTCGGCCGCGGTGTCGACCGTCGTCCGAGGCTGCCAGCTCTCGCCAGAGGATCGACTGCCAGCCGGCGTCTTCCCCCGTGGCCTGGGTCGTTTCCCATGCCAGGAGGAGCTCGGGGCGAAACAGGGTGTACTGGTCCAGGGTGTCGGCGATCTTTGCCGCAAGCTGGAAGAGCTTGAGCCCGTCCCGGTCGTCTGCCAGGTAGTGGCGTAGCGGGATGAACTCTTCCCGCTCCAGGAACCCGGGGAGCAGTCCCATGAGTTTCCAGGTCAGGACTTGGGGATCGTACGCCGATGTCTCCGGCAGTTTGGGGAGGCTCTCTCGAAACAGGCGCCAGACCAGGGCGTTGGGGAACGGGCAGACGCAGTTGGCCCATACCCCGTTGCGGCGGGCCAGTTCCATGGCCAACCAACGCTGCATCCCCTTGCTCTGAACGACGATCAGTTCGGGGGTAAAGGGGGAGGCGAGGGGGGTGGCCACGACGCCGGCCAGGGCTTCCACCAGGCTTTCCATCCGGTTGCTGGTATAGATGTTCAGGGGCATGGGTGAATCCCTTTTTGTTTTTTGGGGATGATACCACGAGGTTGCGACAAAAAAGTTTTTTTCGCTATTCTCTTTGCAAATCATCTCAACGTCGTCTACTCTCCGGGCGGTGGGGAGCTCTTATCTTTAAGAGGTGACGGATTGAAATCCAGTTGAAGAAGGAAGTCGAACAGGCATTAATTTCTCCGAATTCGGCTATTGGCCGAATCATGGCAAAAAGTCCGTAAACCGCAGATGAACGTCCGCCCGGTTTTTTTGTAACCATTTACCGTCGGTTGCCGTCTGCTCCTGCAGAGGTGCCGACTGTTCGTAGTCACACTGGGCGGAGATGTTTTAAGAGAGATGATCCTAGATGCTGAAGTTGATACAAGACGGGAGAGCCGCAGCGCCTGTTCCGCGGCAGCGGAAGTCATTTTTGTGGTACCTGGTTGCCCGTTCCGCCGCCATCATCGGCTATCAGATGGCGGGAGTGGCTGTTGGCTGGCAGGTTTATGAGCTGACTCAGCGGCCGCTTGATCTTGGTCTGGTCGGTTTGGTGCAGTTCATCCCTTCGGCCCTGCTGGTGCTGGTTGTCGGCCATGCCGCGGATCGATATAACCGCCGCATGCTGGTTTGCTGCGCCCAATTGAGTGAAATGGCGGCCTTGCTGGTTTTGGCCGTCGCCACAGGGGGAGAGTGGATTAACCGTGAGAACATCTTTGCGCTGGTTTTTGTTATCGGTACTGCCCGCGCGTTCGAATTCACGACAATGCAGACACTGCTCCCTTCACTGGTCAGGCGCGAAGATCTCCCCAGGGCGATGGCGGTCAATGCCTCGGTTAGTCAGGGATCGATTATCATCGGCCCCATGCTGGGAGGTTTTATGTACGTCATGGGACCGGCCGTCGTGTACGGCGCCGGCTGTCTCATGTTTTTGCTGTCGGTCCTCGTGATAGCTCGCATCCGGATCAGCCACTCCGTGCCCAGTCGCGAACCGGTCAGCATCCGGACGCTTTTTGCCGGCATCTCTTTTATTCGCCATCGGCCAGTGCTGCTGGGCGCCATCTCACTGGATCTCTTTGCCGTGCTGCTGGGCGGGGCAACAGCTTTACTGCCGATCTATGCCAGGGATATTCTGTTTGCTTCACCCCGTGGTCTCGGTTTGCTCCGGGCGGCGCCGGCGGTTGGGGCCTTTCTTGCCTCGCTCTGGCTGGTACGGCATCCGCTCCGGCGGAGGGTCGGCGCCGTGATGTTTGCCTCAGTGGCGCTGTTTGGCATCGCCACCATTATCTTTGCCGTCTCCACCTCCTTGATGGTGTCATTTCTGACGCTTGTTCTCCTGGGGGGGGCCGACATGATTAGCGTGGTTATTCGCTCGGCGCTGGTACAGCTTGAAACTCCCGATGAGATGCGTGGTCGCGTCAGCGCCGTCAACTCAATGTTCATCGGTGCATCGAACCAACTGGGAGAATTCGAGTCAGGGGTTACCGCTGCTTGGTTTGGAGTCGTGCCGGCCACCATTATCGGGGGGGTGGGAACGTTGCTGGTCGTTGGCCTATGGCGGTCTCTCTTTCCGCAACTGGCCTGCCGTGACAAGTTGCTGTCGGAGTAATTAACTATAACTTTCTAAAAGGTTGCGGTGGCGATGCCACCGTGGGGTGAAATTCCATGGTCGGATTAGGCGCGCTCTTTTCTGTTGTCTGTTTTGCCGTTACGATGCAACTCCTTTCCGGTGGCCCCACTCCGGCTTTTGCCGAAAAAACGCCCGCCGCCGGACAGAACGATACTTCCCCTCACCAGACGGCTGCTCAACCAACCCTGGAGCAACTCCGGCAGCAGTATCTTGCCAATCCCTATAATCCCGTGTGCAAAAAGAACCTGGAGTCGGCGCTCCTGATGGCCGGCGTCGAGTTTCTCAAGCAGAAACGGTACGAAGAGGCCGCTGCCCAGTTTGAATATGCCGAGGAGCTTTTTTCAGACGATCCCCAGGCAGCCTTACTTAGAGGTAACGCAGCCTATCTGCTCAAGCAGTACGACCTGGCCGGAACCGAGCTGGAAAAGGCCCGTAACATCGGTGGCGATTCCATTGATGTCCTGTTTCTCCTGGGGAAGGTCTACTACGATACCGAAGATATCCGCCAGGCGGTGGCGCTCTGGGAGCTAGCCGCGGAAAAAGAACCCGGAAACATGACCATTCAGAACCTGCTGGCCAAGGCAAAACGGGAACTGACGGTGGACGCCGGCATGGGGAAGGGGCAGAGTTCTCGCTTCATCCTTTCCTATGATTCCGGGATCAAGTCGGAAGTGGCGGACAAAGTCCTCGATGTGCTGGGAGACGCCTATAACCAAGTAGGACGTGATTTCGGCGGTACCTATCCCGAGAGCCGGGTGCCGGTAATCGTCTACGCCGGTAAGGATTATCACGAGGTCACCGGGTCGCCCGAGTGGTCCGGCGGGCAGTATGACGGCAAGATCCGGCTTCCTATCGGAGGGATGACCGAGGTTCCACCCCAGGTGCGCGCCGTTCTCTTTCACGAATATACCCATGTGCTCGTTCGGGAGCTGACCAAGGGGAACTGTCCTGTGTGGCTTAATGAAGGGCTGGCGGAGAACGAGGGGAGGAAGGAGTTTGATCCGCCTCTGACGGAGTTGCACCAGGCGGCTCTTAAAAAGAGATTACTTCCCCTGGCCGGCTTGGTCGGTTCGTTCACCTCGTTACAGGGGAAGAATGTTTACCTGGCGTACCAGCAGAGCTATTCACTGGTGAAGTACATGATAACGGCCTATGGGTGGCACACGATGAAAGAGCTCCTGACTGCCTTGGGAGAAGGCTCTTCGTTTGATGCGGCGGCGGAGCAGGCTTATGGTAATGTGGGGCAGACGTTCGGGCGGATTTTCACTGAATGGCAGGAGCTGATAGCGGCGGGACGGGAGCCGTGAAACGTTTTTTTCTTCCGTAACCTTTTTCTCTCTCCTCTCGTCTTACTCCACTAGAAGGATCAAGCGCCGGATACAGGGAGGAAATGAGGATGACACTATCAGGAGTTGGCTCAAACAGCAGCATGCAGCAGAGTTGGCAGGCCACCATGCAGCAGCGTAAGCAGGATTTCAGTCAGCTTGGCGCCGCCCTTCAGAGCGGCGATCTTGCCGGGGCCCGGAAGGCTTTTTCCGATCTTCAAAGTGTTACCTCCGGTGGCCAGGGGCAGAAAAGCGCGACAAGTTCCACGACCGGCAGTAGCAGTGGGAAAAATAGCACCCTTTCCGATGATTTCTCTTCATTGAGCCAAGCGCTTCAGTCCGGGAATGTAACGGATGCTCAAACGGCATTCGCCAAACTCCAGACGGACATGCAGGCGCAGAAGAAGGGCGGCCATCACCATCATGGAGGGGCCGGATCAAGTTCGTCAAGCAGTTCTTCCAGTTCCGGCGGTCAAGGGACAGGAGCCTCCGCGGTGCTACCCGACAACAGCACCATCAGTATTTCCGTTTAAACGTCTTTTTTCTGCGAATGGGTCGGGCAGTGCTGAGCGTGGTGGTGGATGATAGCTTGAATGAGGTGGATTCGAGATGGAAGAGTACGCTGTTTTTGAAGGACGAATAGATAAAACAGGTCACTACTCGGATGGCATTCCGATCTATATCATATCCCTTAAAAAAGAGTCGGCCGAAGGTTTCCCGGCTGCCGATGGCACAAGAAATGACATAACCTTGGTCGTCAGCGGAAGAAAATTCATTGCGGGAACCAGATCCACGGAGAGATCTCCCGATGTGAGAATTTGCCAGGATATGTCGGATGCCGACGGTAATTCCTTGAGACTTTCGGAACTTTTACTGGATAACGGATTTAGTTCCAAAGACAAAGTACGGTTGGTGGCAAATAACAACGTGGTGACATTATTGTCCCGTCGATGCCGGTGAGTAACTCTTTTGCCCCAGACTAAAAGCAGGGCGCCTTTTCTTTCACCAAATCCTGCACACAAGGCGATGGACGTGGTACTAGCCCAAGACATGAGCCGCCGGCATTCCGGAAAAGAAGCCGTGTTCGAAAGGCGCCGGCGCCGGAATGGGCTTTCTTTGGAAGAAATTGCCGGTTAACTCCGTGGTAACTCGTGTCGCCAATGCGGCGAGGGCCATGGTAACGGGCGAGCGGGGGTAGCCGGTTACCAGGGGGGTCCCATGGTAGATGGAGCTGTTTATCTCCATGTAGGAATTGGGAATGGTATGAAAGAGCGTGACCTCGAGCAGTTTCTCCGCCTGGGCCATGCTGATATTTTCATTGGATAAATATCTGTTCACCACTACCTTGACCAGATCGGGGCCGAAACCGTGACATTTCAACGCCTTCAGATAGCGTCCGGCGTTGTTGATGGCCGGCCGGGTGAGAAGCAGAGGGTACAGAATGACGTCCGAACCGCCAAAGATATCCAGGTTGCTCTTGGAGAGTGAACCGCCGGCATCAAGGACCGTTGCGCCGAACCGACTCCGCATCATGTTGAGGATGCTTGGCATCTGATCCGGGGCGCCCATCCCCATTTCATCCGTTGCGCTAAGAAATTGAACCCCCGAGCCGTGTCGAGTCATGATGCCCGTGAGTTCAGCGGGGGTGATTGAACTCTCTCTCTCCAGGAACGAGGTCAGGGTGGTCGTGGGGTTGAGATCAAGAAGAGTAGCGGCGTCGCCACTGAACGGATTGAGGTCGATCAACGCCGCGGTTTGCCCCTTGGCGACCAGGGATACCGCCAGATTTACGGCGATGGTGGTGGTTCCCATCCCGCCCGACGGGTTGTAGACGGTGATGACCTTTCCCCTTGCGTCCGCTCTCTTCTGTTTTTGCTCAAAGATGAGAGCTGCCCGTCCCAGAACATCTTCCAGTTCCCCACGGTTGGTCGGATTGGCCAGGTATTCATCAGCTCCCGCTTGAATCAGGGTAAGGCCCCAATCCGGCTGTTTTTCCCGGGAGATGGCGATGATCAGTATCCGGGGATTGATGGTGGCGATAGCGGCAATATCTCTTACACCCTGGGAGATGGAGCGGACCTCCAGTATCACCAGCTGGAGCAGCGGAAACGATTCAAGGAGTTTCACGTCATCGGGAAACCGGATCGCGAAGGCGCTTAACTCAAGGGGACGCCGGCTCCTTGCGAGAAGGTCGGCCAGTGTCGTCTGGGATTCCTTGTCACGGGTGATGAGAAGTATGGAGTTAAGATTGCTCATGGGACACCGGAAAACAAAAATATGACAATAGCAATACAATACAACATTCAGACGGAAGTTGTTAGGAAAAAGTTACATGAAAAATACGGGATGGAAGTCGATGGCGTGACAACGGTTAGTAATCCTTTAAATCAGTCCTTCCGGCTGGTTGCCCCCACTGTTTCTTCTCGGCTCCCAGCTCTGGTCGGAAAACCGAAGCGCCCGTTTGACCCTTGCCACGAGGGTGGAAGAATTGATCGGTTTGGCGATGAAATCGAAAAAACCTTGATCAAGGGCATCGGCCTCTTCTTCCGGTGTCATATGCAGGCTGATGAGGATCACTGGTATCTTTCTTATCTGATGCAAGGTTTTGAGAGAATGCAACAGGGCGAAACCGTCCGCATTCGGCATGAATTTGTCGGAAACGATGACCTGGGGGTTATGGGTGATTACCTCCCTGAACCCGTCAATACCGTCCTTGGCCGTGATAACCCGGTAGCCTTGCCGGACAAGTATGGCGCTGATGACGGATATGGTGACGATATCATCATCGATGACCAGGACGGTCTTGGTCAGGAGATCCGTTGTGGGGTGGACTGCCCGCACCGTTGCCAGAACCTCCGGCAGTTGCTCCGGCGGCTGAGGTTTGCCCAGCAGGTATCCCTGCATCAGCTGGCATCCCAGGTGAGCCAGAAGCGCCACCTGCTCTTCGGTTTCGATCCCCTCGGCGATAACTTCAAGGTTCAGACTGTGGGCCATGGCGATAATGGTGGTGACTATGGCCAGATCTTCATTACAGGTGGCCATATTCATGATGAAGGAACGGTCGATTTTCAGGGTATCGATGGGGAAGCGGCGCAGGTAGTTAAGCGACGAGTACCCCACGCCGAAATCATCGATGGAGATCCGGACCCCCCTCGCCTTCAGCAGGGACATGGTGGTTATTGAAGCCTCCACATCATGCATGATGGCCCCTTCGGTTATCTCCAATTCCAGACAGCACGGGTTGAGCCCGGTTTCCAGGAGCAGCTCCAGCACCAGCTCATGGAAATTATGAGATCGGAACTGGCAGGGAGAGACATTCACCGCCACGCGCAGGGATGGGAAACCCTCCTCCTGCAATGATTTTATTTTGCGGCACGCCTCATGCAGCACCATTCGTCCCAGCCCGTGGATGAGGTCCGACTTCTCGGCAAGGTGAATAAATTCATCCGGCATGATGAGTCCCTGTTCCGGATGGCGCCAGCGTACCAAGGCTTCCACGCCGACCACCCGGCCGGAGCCCATGGCCACTAATGGCTGGTAGTGGATCTCGAACTCATGACGATCTAGTGCTTTGCGCAGGCTGTTCTGCAGTTCCAGTTGGGAACTCATCCGCTTGTCCAGCTCCGCGAAATAGAACTTAAGCATGTTTTTATTGTTGTTTTTGGCGTGGTACATGGCCATGTCGGCTTTTCGCAGCAGTTCGTCGGACGTATTGCCGTCATCGGGATACATGGCGATACCGATGCTTGCGGAGGAGAAGAGCTCCTTTCCTTGGGCGGCATACGGCAGGGCCAGCTCCGTGATGATCTTTTGGGCGATAAGTTCGGCGTTACCCGAACTCTGAATATCCTGCAAAAAGATAGTGAACTCGTCACCACCCATTCGCGCCACGGTATCGCACGAACGGACGACATTCCGGAGACGCGCCGCCACCTCCACGAGAACGAGATCACCAACTCGGTGCCCGTGGGTGTCATTAATATCCTTGAAGCCGTCAAGGTCGAGAAACATGATCGCCATCCGGTGCCGGTGTCGTTTCGCCTGCAGCAACGCCTGGGCCAGACGGTCGTTAAAGAGCACCCGGTTGGGGAGCAGGGTGAGATTGTCGAAATGCGCCAGTTGCCGGAGTCGTTCCTGTCGCTGGCAGAGGAGTTCGTCCCGTTCCTTGATTTCAGCCAACATGGCGTTGAAGCTGTCAAACAGCGAGCCGATTTCATCGTCGGTGCTTTTCATTACCTGTACGGTGAAGTCTTTACTGAGTGATACCGCTTTCATTGTCTCGGCCAGGTGAATGATGGGAAGCGAGATCAAGGTCTGGAGTTTCCGAGCCATGAGGTAGGCCATGGCTGAACAGACGAGCAGAATCAGAACCGCAAGGAGCGTGAATCTTTGCAGTTTGCTGATCAGTCCCGTCATGTCGGCTTCGATGATCACCGTGCCGAGGTTTTTACCACCCACGGTAACGGTTCTGGCGATGTTCATCCGCATATCCCAGTCCCAATAGTTTCGAAGATCTTCCTGGGCATGGGTCAGGAGCCGCTGAATGAAAGCCGCCGTGATTCGGGGCTCGCCCTTGTCGGAACTCTGGTCGGCTGGGGCGGCCCCCTTTTTGTGGTACTGGGTGAAAATCCGGCGCTCCCCCTTGAGGAGGTAGACCGAGAGGATGGCCTTGTTGGCGCTGACGCTGCCGATGGTTTCCGCGGCTGAGCAGGGATCATCGAAGAGCAGAGCCGAAGCTGCGTTACGACCGATGATGTCCGCCAGGGAAACCAGCTCCTCCTTCATTGCCTGGCGATAGGCGATTGCTTCGTTGACGATGAAAATTGTGGTCGCCGCCACGAGAAGCGTGGTGCTGGTCAGGAGCATCATCGCCACCAGCTTTGTTTTCAGCGGACAGGTTCGAATCTGTTTTCGCATGGTTGCTACTCGATGACGTCACGCGCCAGTTTCAGGAGTTGGCAGCTGACCTTCAGCTGCGACTGTTGCGCCCGTTTGAGATTTATTTCAAAGAGAACCTTGTTATCCCGGGAGAGGAGGCCGATCATCCCGCCTGCATGGGTAAACCGTTCCATGTCGCTGATGGTCAGCACCGGCCGGTTGCGAACCGTGTCAAGGATGGAGGGGAGGTTGATTCTTTCCGACCTGCCGATGAAGAGAATGTCGCAGGCGCCCGCGTCTTCGATCTCCGCGATGCGCCGAACCATCAGGGTTTGGTTCTTGACGACCTTGCCGCTGATTGTTTCCAGCGCCGGAGCAAAAGTATCGGCGCCTAAGGTACAGACGGTGCGCGGTTTCTGTTCCGTGGGCCACTCCACATACACGGCGAAATTATAAATAAAGGCCGCCTTTATCTGGTATTCCCGAAGGTCACTCCCCTGGCCGACAGCTTTTGCCGGCGCCAGCGTCAACCCCAGCAGTGTGATCAGCCAACCTGATAGTTTTAAGAAATATCGTAGCACCACTCTTGTCCTTGGCTGGAAGCTGACGGTTAGAACCGGTAGCCGAGCTTGATGCGAAAGTTCCGGCCATCCTGGGGGATGGTGTTCAGGGTATGAATCTCTCCGTTTACCTGCTGGTAATGTTCTTCCGCCGCCGGGTCGCCGTACCGTTTGTCAAAAAGGTTGTACGCAGTGGCTGACAGCTCCAGGCCGGGGAGCAGGTTGTGACTGAAGAGCGTCAAGTTGGTTGTGATAAAACCTCCTGCCGTGGCGCCGGTAACGGTACTCCGCGGCCCGGTGTACACTACTTCGGGACTGAAAAAAACCCGTTTCTCCAGAAAAGGGAGGCTCAGGTTGAAGGTGGCAAGATGACGTGGGGCATTGGTCAGGAGGGTGTTGGTATCCATGTCGCGGGCATCCAGGTATGTGTAACTGAGTCGCCCCTGGAGACCGTTAGCCCATTTCCCCGACAGTTCCGTCTCCAACCCCTTGGCATCCACGTTGGCGTTGTTGATGTAGGTCCCACCAACCAGTGAGATGAGCTTTGACGCCTGATAGTAGAAGCCGGAGAGGGAGGTCCGGAGGTTCTGGCCGAAATACTGCTCGTAAACCGCTTCATAGGTGGTCATTTTTTCCGGTTGCAGGAAGGGGTTTGCGTAGAGTCCGATGTCATGGTAGTAGAGTTCGTAAACGTTGGGGGCGCGGAAGGCGGTGCCGTAGAGGAGCTTGAGGATAGTTGTTTCCACCGGTCGATAGATCAGGCCGAGACGCGGATTGCTGCTGCCGCCGAAGGTGGAGTACCGGTCGTAGCGAACTCCGGCGTTGAGGATGAGATTTTTCATAATCTGCCACTCGTCCTGGAGATAAATCCCATACTCGCGGGAGGTTCGGCGATCATCCAGGGTTGTGGCTGCTTGGTTCTGCGTGAAGTTATTCCGAAACTCTCCGCCGACGGTCCACAGGTGTCGCTGAAAGAAGCGCCGGTTGTACTGGAGTTCACCTTCCAGCCATTCTCCCAGGGCCGCATCCTTGCTTACGAACGGTGGGCCGGCTGATGTCGCTCCGTAGGGATACTCTCCATAATAGTGGTAGTTGTCATAGGAAAGATGGGCGCTCAGTTCAGAGTGATCTTCGATTTTATGCCGGTAGGCGAGGGTCAGATAGCTGCGGCTGTCCGTGGTGTTGGCGCCGGTGTCATTAAACTGTGTGCCGAAAGATCCCGTGGGGATTGTCTTGTTCCGGCTGCTGAAGAGAGTGGTCAGGGTCAGTTCCTGAAGAGAGAGTTTGGCGTAAAGCGTGTATGCCCGCTCACGGTCGGCATTGTCGGCGACGCCGTTATTCAACTCCGGGATTGCATATTCCGGGAAAAAGAGTTGTCGCTGACCGCTACTGGAAAAAACCGTTCCGGAAACCAACGTTTCCAATCCTGTTGTGAACTTGTTGCCGTAACTGATCTGCCCCTGGTAGCTCTCCCGGCTCCCTCCCGAGGCGGTAACCTCGACCCCTTTCATATCCTTGCCTTGTCGGGTAACTACATTGATCACACCCAGGAACGCGCTGGAGCCGTACAGTGATGAACTTGGTCCGCGGATTATTTCGATCTGGTCGATCAGGTCGATGTTTAGCGGGAATTCGTTGCCGATGGGCGCCTGATCATAAACGTTGTCATTCAGCCGGTGTCCGTCCAGTAGAATCAGAACCCGGGTATTGTAATCACCGGGCCGGTTGAAGCCGCGGATCCCCAGGTAGGAGTAGTTTCGGTCGGAGGAGACGTAAAAACCGGGGATGCCGCGCATGATGTCGCCGATGGTCCGGTAACCGTACTTTTTTATCTCCTCGGCGGTAACAATGCTCACCGAGGCCGGGGCATCGGTCACTCGCTGCTCGTACTTGCTGGCCCCGTACACCGATGGGACGTCAAGCTGCAGCAACTGTTCGATACCCAAATCCATCAGGTCATCGGACGGTTTACTCCTCTGCTCCTTGGCCCGTGACGGAGCGGCGGAGGTGAGCAGTATGGCGGCGATGAGAGCGGCGGATACGGTTATTGTCCGGCTGTTCACTTCGGCAACCCCTCTTTCTCTCAAGGGAGATGGTGGTTTTGCGCCGCCCGGTCACCCGGGTTTTGCCTTTTTCGGTGAGCTCTGTTTTCCTCCGGAGGTTTCGGAAGAGTTTTGTAAAAATATTTTTATTAATTGCTTTAAATAATCTCATAGCACGTATTTAAATTTATATCAATAATTATTTGCGGCGACGCGATTATCGTCTTGAGTTCGATGCGGCTCAGGCCATGTTGATGATGGAGTGCTTAGCATCAGGATTCTTAATAATGCGTTGAAAAGCAGCTACAGGGTGCAAACAGTGGAGGGGGCGGAGCGGGTCGCTACAATTGTGCTGGAGCTGAAGAATTTTTTCCGGCTGGACTCACAGCAGCCGAGATCGGCGGCGCTGGAGAGATGCATGGAGAGTGCCCTGACCATCTGTAGTATTGCGGTGGCATCACCAGAGTAGTAGTTGTGGTGATGGGGGTAATTCCCGGTACAGCCGACCGGTTTGACGTGTTGTTTTGGACCTCACAATGGCGGACAGTTTTTTCTCGGCCAGATCCATGGTTCCCCGATACCACTCCTCGGCAGCTTTTTCCTTTCCGCAAGGTCCTGACAGTTTTTTGACCACATATCCGGCGCCATGAGGCAGTTCATAGAGGCGGATGTAGTATCGGGCCTGACGGCGAGAGTCGGCGGCCAGGTCGATGGACTTGATGAGGCGTAAATCGGTATTCATGGCTTTTCCACCGACACCAACGCCGAGAGAGTCCTTATCATTTGGGCGTTCTGCTCATTAACGCGGGCAAGCTCGGCGTTGAGATCCGCGGCTTTCTTTTCTATTTCCAGGGCGCATGCTTCAGCTGTCCCCACGCGCTGGGTCAACATCGCAACCGTCGCCCGCAGAGTCTTTGCCTCATCATGGGCTTCTTGAGTCCCCTCCTCCAGCAGAACCATCTTTTCCTGTAACTCTTCCAGTTCGGCGGTGACCTGGTTAGCCAGTTCCACGGCATCATTTTTACCGGCTTCCAGCTCCAGGCGGGTTGTGCGGAGCAGTTCATGTTCCGCGGTGAGTCGGCCATGGGCGAGGTCGAGAGCCATGCCCCAGATCTCGCTCCCCAGTTCGCTCAACTTATCAGCGGCTACGGTCGGCAAGGGGGTGTGTTGCGTCGGCGCTTCCTTGGCGGCTTTGCGCACCTTCCACTGGGTCATCGCTTCGGAGATGGTCGTAAAACTTCCGCCGCCAAGCTGCTTGCGCACCTGCGCCAGTGTCGGGTTCTGTCCGTTGGCGTCCAGTTCGTCCGCGATCTCAAATATCCTCTCCCTGGTGATGGCCATGGTTTGCTCCCTCCTTCTGATAGTATGTTGTATGATACTACAATTTACAACAAAAAGAAAGGAGTTCGATGTTTAGGGGGGTACAATTGGAACTGTGGGTTGTCATTCTGAACGTAAGTGAAGAATCTGCTTCTGTTTGAAATGCAGATCCTTGCCTTGCTCAGGATGACAGACGAGAGACAAAACGCCAAGATATGGACAGATACATGAAAAAAGCCGCACCCCTGATGGGTGCGGCTTTTTTCTGCCGGGACGTGTATGTCAGCGGCGTATTACTTTCCCATGAGCTTGGCGAAGACGCCGGGAACCATCTGGTCAAAGGTCATGAGGAGGGTGAGGACGATCATGATGATCACCGTGACCCAGGAGATCAGGTTGAATATCGGTCCGTTGACGTACGTTCCCATAATCCGGCGGTTATTGATGAGCCGGAGCATGAAGATGAGGACAAAGGGGAGCACCGCGCCGTTCACCACTTGGGAGATGTACATGATGGCGATGAGGGGGGCGTTGGGGATCAGGATGATCAGGGCGGAAAGGACGATGATGACCGTAAAGAGCCAGAAGAACTGGGGCGCTTGGCGGAAGTCGTTATCCACTCCCGATTCCCATCCCATCCCTTCGCAGATGTAGAAGGCGGTGGAGAGGGGAAGGATGCAGGCGGCAAAGAGCGAGGCGTTGCAGAGGCCGAAGGCGAAGAGAGTTGCTGCGTATTTCCCCACCAGCGGTTTCAGCGCCATGGCGGCATCGGCGGCGGTCTCCACCTTGAGTCCTTGAACATGGATGCTGGCGGCGCAGGCCACGACGATAAAGGTGGCCACCACGATGGCGAAGACGCAGCCGATGATGACGTCCAGGCGGGTAAAGTTGTACTGTTCCGCGGTGATCCGCTTCTCCACCACGGCGGACTGCTGGTAGAACTGCATCCAGGGGGCGATGGTGGTTCCTACCACGCCGATCATCATCATCATGTATTCGCTGTTGGGGCGGAAATCGGGGATTACCGTGGCTCGGGCGATCTCAGGCCAGTTGGGGTGGGCCATGAAGGCAGCCACGGGATAAGCTATGTAGACCAGGCAGGCCACCAAAAAGATCCGTTCCACTACCTTCAGCGACCCCTTGACGATGAGTATCCAGATGAGGATGGCGGCCACCGGCACGGAGAGATACTTGCTGACGCCGAAGATCTCCATCCCGGCGGCGATCCCCGCGAACTCCGAGATGGAGTTCCCCATGTTGGTCAGTAGAAGCGCGATCATGACATAGAAGGTGGTCTTGACCCCGAAGGTCTCCCGGATCAGGTCCGCCAGTCCCTTCCCCGTCACCGCCCCCATCCGGGCGCACATCTCCTGTATGACCACTAGGGCGACCGTGGTGGGGATCATGAGCCAGAGCAGGGAGTAGCCGAATCTGGCCCCGGCCAGGGAGTAGGTGGTGATCCCTCCGGCGTCGTTGTCCACGTTGGCGGTGATGATGCCTGGGCCCAGGATGGCCAGAAACAGCATGATATTCTTGACATTTATCTTGGCAAACGGTCTTGACAGCCGTGAAAGGATGGAGCCTGCGAACATGGATACCTCCAGCGAGAATGAAATTTTGGTGAATCCGGAAATAATTCGACAGCTATCCGTGCCGTTTCCGTTTCAGCGCGTAGGGGAGAAACGGTTCCAGAATATCATCCACCGTCACGATACCCAGGACTTTCTCTTCTTCGTCCAGAACCGGCACGGCGATGAGGTTGTACTTGGCGATGATTTCCAGTACCTCCTCGGGCTCGGCGTCGGCCGTCACCGATTTCACGTAATCCACCATGATCTCCGTTACAGATGTTTCGGGAGGAGTGATGAGGAGTTCCCGCAGGCTCACCACCCCCACCAACCGCTCTGTGTCATCCAGGACGTAGACGTAGTAGACCATCTCGATTTCATGGGCGTTATTTCTGACCTCTTCAAAAGCCTGGCCGGCAGTAAAAGTCTGAGGTACAGTGAGAAACCAGTTGTTCATGAGTCCGCCGGCGCTGTCTTCCTCGTGCTCAAGCAACTCCTTGATGTCCCCGGCATCCTCGGCATCCATGAGACCGAGAAGTTCCTGGGCCTTCTCCTGGGAGAGATCCCCCAGAACATCGGCGGCCTCATCGGGTTCCATCTCTTCCAGGATGTCCGAGGCCAGTTCGCTGTCCATCTCGGAGATGACCCGGCTTCTTAGTTCCGGCTCCAGTTCATGGATCGCCTCCCCGGCGGTTTCGGTGTCAAGGGAGGTGAGCATCGCCTGGATCTGCTGGTGAGAGATGGTGGAGATGATGGTGGCCAGATCCGCCGGGTGCATCTCGGCAAGCTGGTCATGGGCCATGGTCAGGGTCAGCCGGGAAAGGTTCATCTCCAACGGCTGCACGTACTCCCAACTGATCTCCTGGCGGGGGATCTCTTTTTTCAGGAGCGCGGCGATCTTTTTCCCCACTCCGTCGTATCCCAGCCGCCGGAGCAGTCCCGCCAGGCCGATGTCCACGGAGAGGATACAGAGAAATTCCTTGTATTTTCCTAGTTTGATGTCATTGACCCGGACAACCTTGGCTCCGTCCACATCCACGATCTGCTTGTCGAGAATATCCCGCTTGAGAAGGATCTCCCCCTCGGATTCTTCATGGCGGGGGAACTCGGTCGCGGTTGGCTCCACGGAGATGACAAAACGGTTGAAGAGGGTGATGGCAAGCCAGGGGATGACGATCAGCCGTTTCCGGCTCCTGACGATGAGGTGTGACACCTGGGGGAAACCCTCTCCAGGGATCATGACCAGATCGTCCAGCGTCCCGATTTGCCGGCCTTTTTCATCGATTACGGTTTTGCCCAGCACGCGGCTGAGATTAACTTCGTTGAGTTCTTCGGTCATTTTAGTCCTCGTCGGCCTTAACGTTTCGCGGTTCGTCTCCTGTTCCCAAGCTTCGGCTTGGGAACAAGAAAAAGGTTGTCATTCCGAGCGGCTTGTGCTGAGCGTAGTCGAAGCAAGCGAAGAATCTGCATATTATTTTGGGCTGTCAAATCTACAGCAGATCCGCGTTGCTCAGGATGACGGCAATGACTATTATGAATAGCTTCCCTGACATTAAAACGGCGGCACTGATAGACGTGCCGCCCCGAATTTCAGCTTGTCGTGGTCTGAAGAAATCATACGACCACCTCGGCATGCCGATTCAAATCATGCAGTTTTTATCGCCAGACAGTCAAAAAGCACCCTATCCGCCTGAAACGATGCTTCCCGGCGTTTCACTATGCGCCATTCGCCCTGTTGGAACATACCCTGCGAAGCAATACTCTCCACAAGTCCCGTGGAGGCGTCCAGGGAATCCACAAGTTGTCGGTCATGAGCAAGGACAACAGGACGAATTCCGGCGCCGGTGATAATAGTCACTGATTCGACGGTCAGATTCGCTAGGTCGTAAGCCGGTGCTTCCACAACGCTGGGTCTGGCTTGAAGTTGAATCATGCGCGCCCTGGTGTCCGGGCCGACGGAACCCTTGGTTGAACTTATCAGGTCAAGCAGGTGCTCGCGGATATCGTTCAATTCCTTGGCTTTATTCAGACTGTCAAGACCGGGATAGATCTCCAGAGCCTTCGCCAGCAATGACACCTCGCGCAGATAATTGCTTCGCTGGTTTTCCGGCACCAGGTACATGGCTATAATTTTGACAGGTAAGCCATCGGGAGCGCCATACTCAATCCCGTTGGGACTCCAACCGACAACGCAGATGAGGTCTTCATTGAACGGCACTCGTGCGTCCGGGCATGCCCACCCCTTGCCAAGCGCCGTTTTGGTGGAAGCCTCCTTGGGAATTATCCTCCCGGCCACATCGGTGCCGGCCGGAAGTGACGGAATTGCTTCAAGTATATGCGCCAGGAACCGAAGTGAATCTTCCTTGTCATAGTCTTCCGGTAGTTCTATCAGTCGTCCTTCCTGCAGCGCATCAAGTAAGCTATTCATTGTCAATTGTCTCCAAAGCGGTTAAAGAACCAGGTTTTAACGAAATGGGTCGAAACGCCGTAGGTTACGAGGAACCCGGCGATCCAAGCCCAATAGATCGCCGGTAACGGCGTCATACCCAGCGAGGCGGCGAAAGGCGAATAGGGCAACCAACTCGCAATCGCCATGATGGCCAGGGTAGTCAGCGTCAGGTGCACCGAGGCGCTGCTACCGAAAAAAGGCATCCGCCGGGTTCGGATAATATGCACAATCATGGTTTGCGTCAAGAGCGATTCCACGAACCACCCGGTCTGGAACAGACTTGCATGCATCTGTTGTTGCGCAACCGTGGCACCCGGGTCGTTGTAAGCACTGCAGCCGAAGTAATACCACATCAGGGCGAATGTGGCGTAATCGAAGATGGAACTCATCGGCCCGATGAAAACCATGAACCGTTTGATGTTGCCGACGTTCCACTGGAGCGGTTTGGCGACCAACTCCTCGTCAACCTTATCGGTGGGAATACCGGTCTGTGAAAAATCATAGAGCAGGTTGTTCGCCAAAATCTGCACCGACAGCATCGGCAGGAACGGGAGCAGGTAACTGGCGCCGATAACACTGAACATGTTGCCGAAGTTGGAACTGGCCCCCATCCGGATGTACTTTACGATATTGGCGAATACCCGCCGGCCTTCCATGATTCCCTCTTCGAGAACCAGCAGGCTTTTCTCAAGCAGGATGATATCGGCGGTCTCCTTGGCCACGTCCACGGCGGAATCAACGGAAATTCCGACGTCGGCGGCCTTGAGAGCCGGCGCGTCATTAATTCCGTCGCCCATGAAGCCCACAACATGACCGGCATCGCGCAGAGCGCGAACAATCTGCGCTTTTTGGGCCGGACTGAGTTTGACGAAGATGTCCTCTTCCACAACGATGTTACTGAATTCCCGCGGTGTGAGTTTGGACAGTTCCGAACCGGTCACTACGCGCTCCGCCTTCAAGCCGACGTTCGTACAGACCCGTTGCGTCACCAAGCCGTTATCACCGGTGAGCACTTTGACCCGGATACCGGCTTTGGCCAATAACTCCAGAGCTTCAGTGGCCGAAGCCTTGGGCGGGTCAAAGAATGATACGTAACCCAGGAGAACCAGCTTGGATTCGTCCTTTACGGTAAAGTTATTCTTGTCTTGAGGGAATTCACGATACGCAATAGCCAGCACGCGGAAACCATCCCTGTTGAGGTTGTCCACCTCCTCGAAGAGATTATCCCGAATCATTTCAATCAGCGGATATACCTCATCGCCGATGGTGTAGTGAGTGCAGCAGTCGTAGATTTCCTCAACCGCGCCTTTGCAAATCAGCACATGGTCGCCATCGTAGTCCATGATAACCGACATGCGGCGACGCTGAAAGTCGAACGGCAACTCGTCCACCAGACGACATACTTCCACATTAAGGTTGCTATGGTCAAGGATGGCTCGGTCGATCAGGTTATGCAGACCGGTTTGATAGTGGCTGTTCAGATAGGCGTAACTCAGAACGTCTTCACTGGTATTTCCGGTTATATCCACATATCGTTCGAGAACGACCTGGTCTTGGGTCAAGGTGCCGGTTTTGTCGGTGCAGAGGATGTTGATCGCGCCGAAGTTCTGAATGGACGGCAGACGTTTGATGATGACCTTCTTGGCGGCCATGGCCAGCGCGCCCTTTGCCAAGTTCACCGTGACAATCATGGGGAGCATTTCCGGGGTAAGACCAACGGCAATGGAAAGGGCGAACAACAAGGCTTCGCTCCAGTTACCCTTGGTCATGCCCACGATAAAAAAGACCGCGCAGGTCATTACCAGCATGAAACGAATCATGAGCCAGGTGAATGAGCGAACGCCGGTATCGAAGCTGGTTTCTTCCCGCTTTTCGCCCAGAGTCTGGAAAATGGAACCGAACAGGGTTCGGGTCCCTGTATTCACCACCACGCCTCGGGCGGAACCACTGGTTACGCTACTGCCGAGATAACAGGCATTTGTCAAGTCCCAGGCGCTCTGACCTGCGGCGGTATCGGCTTGGGCGGTTTTCTCCACCGGCATGGATTCACCGGTGAGCGCGGACTGACTCAGGAAGAAGTCCTTGGCGACCAGCAGGCGCACGTCAGCCGGTACGATGGAACCCGCCTGCATCAAGACGACATCCCCGGGAACAACATCAGTTATTTTAATTTCAACTTTCACCCCATCACGCAGCACCGACGTGCGTGATTGAACCCTTTTGCCAAGGGTCTCAACGGCGCGACTTGACCGGCGGTCCAGGATATAGGAGAGTCCGACGCTCAACACGACCATCAAGCCGACGATGACAGCGGATTTCGCCTCGCCGATAATTCCGGCTATGGCCGCAATCACCAACAGCTGAATCACCAGGGGACTTTTGCAACGGCGGAAGATATCAGCCCAGAAGCCCAGTTCCTTGGAGTGAGCCAGTTCGTTTGCGCCATACTTGTCCAGGCGTAGTTCGGCTTCCTCTTCGGATAAACCCGTGACGGAGCTTTGCAGCTTCCCGAGGGCTTCCTGTTCGGAAACAGCGCAAAGTTCAACCATGAGGCGTTCATGTTCGCTTGCCTCCGACCTGGTGTCGGGAGTGGCTGCTGTTTCAGTCCGACCGGGAATTAATTTTGAAAACATACTCATCCGTGTAAATCTCCTTCCGTCTCGGATTCCCTTGAACCGGCGTATGGGGAGCTGCGCAACGGCCTGCGCCACCATACCATCAGTGCGGTTACATCAACTCCCAGACCGTTGCGGCTCGCGCCCCGCCACATCCCATAAGTTACGTAAATTCAAGCTGGAGGTGGGGCTAGTGTGAAATTGTTTCATCAGTTACGTACTGCTTCCCGTCAAGATCCGAGAGCACGCGGCGATAGAGTTCGCATTTTTCCTGATAATGCCGACGTCGATCCGGGCTGTTTTCCCGCAGATGCTCGAGAATGCTTTCAAACGCCTCTATCCTTTCGGAAAGTCCCAATCTCGTGTTCATTGTCTCTCTCCCTCTTGACATACATCGCTCCTGTTGAGCTCTTGCGAGCGCCGCCCTAAGTTCACGCACGGGTGTTGCGGCGATTGATCCCCACGGTGGTCCGTCTCTTCAGCCGGGTGGCCTGTCGGTTCCGCTCTTCGGCTGATGCGATGAGAAGCTCGTGGGTTCCCCGGCGTTCCATTTCGTCACCAGGCGAGAGTTGCACCGAGCTCCCGTCGGACTGCATCTCCCAGGCGTTGCGGCGGTCGTTGAGCTGCAGGTCGAAGATCCGCCCCAATTCCCGGATCAGGGCCGGCGCCTCCACCGGAACCAGCACCTCTACCCTGCTTTCCAGATTACGTTGCATGGCGTCGGCCGAGCCGATGAAGCACTCCTCCTTGCCGCCGTTGCCGAAGGAGTAGATCCGGGCATGCTCCAAAAAGCGCCCCACGATGCTGATGACCCTGATGTTGTCCGAAAGACCGGGAATCCCCGGTCGGAGCCGGCAGGTGTCACGGATGATGAGCTCTACCCGGACCCCGGCCTGGGATGCCAAATAGAGAGCACGGACGATGTCCACGTCTTCCAGGGCGTTCATCTTGAACCGGATGAGCCCCGAGGCCGTGGCGCCATGGAGCTGGATCTCTCGCTGGATCCGGGCGAGGAGCCCTTTTTTGAGGAGTTTGGGGGCCGGGAGGAGTTTCTTATAGTCCCGTTTGGGGGTGTAGCCGGTAGTCAGGTAGTTGAAGAGTTCCGTGGCGTCCTCCCCCAGGGACTTGTCGCAACTGAATAGTCCCAGATCGCTGTAGAGCCGGGCGGTGCCGGGGTGATAGTTGCCGGTGCCGATATGGAGGTAGCGCCTGAGTCCGTCGAAATCCTGCCGCACCACCATGGTTACCTTGCAGTGGGTCTTCAACCCCACCACTCCGTAGGTGACGTGGATCCCCGCCTCTTCCATCCGCTCCGCCAGCCGGATGTTGGCCGCCTCGTCGAACCGCGCCTTCAGCTCAACCGCCACAGCCACCTGTTTGCCGTTGTCGGCGGCTTCGATGAGAAGTCCCACGATCCGGCTCTCGCCTCCCGTTCGGTAGAGGGTCATCTTGATGGCTCGCACCTTGGGATCGGATCCCGCCTCCTGAAGGAATCGCTCCACGGAGGTGGTGAACGATTCGTAGGGGTGCTGGAGGAGGAGTGAACCGGCATCCCGGATGGTGTGAAAGATGTTGCGTGAACTCTGGAGCAGCGGGTGATCCACCGGCTGGTGGTGCCGGTCCCGGAGCAGCGGGTAATCCAGCCGCGCGATCTCGAAGAGGTCGCGCATGGCCATGGTCCCGGTGACCTCGAAGACGTCGGCGGTCTCGTCCAGCTCCAGTTCCGCGGCAAGCCGTCCCCGGTGCACCGGGTCCATCCCCGAAATGACTTCGATCCGGACGATGGAGGCGAACTTCCGGTCCCGCAGCTCCGACTCGATCATGGCCAGAAGGTCGTCCGCCTGATCTTCCTCTCGCTCGGTATTGGCGTTGCGCGTCACCCGAAACAGTTCACAGGCGATAACCTCCATCTCGGGAAAGAGGAGGTCAAGGTTGTGGCTCATGATCTCTTCCAGACGGACAAAGCAGTCACGATCCTTCAACCGGATAAAACGGGGAACCCCGGCCCCCACCGGAATCTTCACCCGCGCCATGGCGTCGTTGACGCTCCGGGGATGTCGCAGGGTCACCAGGAGGTTCAGGGAGAGATTGGAGACGAAGGGGAAGGGGTGCGCCGGGTCCACCGCCTGGGGGGTGAGCAGGGGGAAGATATTGCGCAGGTAATGCACGCGCAGGGCCGAGCGCTCCTCGACGGGAAGGTCGTCGTAGAGAGAGATGGTGATCCCCTTGGCAGCCAGGAGTTTGTGCAGCTCCGGTAGCAGCTGCTCCTTGCGCGTCTCAAGTTCGCGCACCAGGGCGTTGCACTGGTCGATCTGCTGCCGGGGGGTCCGGCCGTCAACGGTGAGATTCCTGATGCCGGCCCCGTCCTGCTGCTTGAGGCCGCCGATGCGCTTCATGAAAAACTCGTCCAGGTTGGCGCTGACGATGGCCATGAATTTGATCCGCTCCAGGAGCGGGGTGCGCTGATCTTGCGCCTCGTGCAGCACCCGGCGGTTGAACTCCAGCCAGGTCAGCTCCCGGTTAAGGTAGAGCTCCGGAGAATCCAGATCAAAGGGTTCTTGGCGGACCTCCGACACCGGGGCGACTTTCTCTTCAAGAGGGGAGGGGGCATTCACCGGTTCCCGGGGAGTCGTATCCCCAGGCGCCGCGGGTTGGTCCGCTTCCTGCGTGGCTTGTGATACGGTCATGGGGTCTGCTCCGTTTCAGGTGGGGGGGAAGGTTGCTCCAGTACCAGGTGACGGCCGAAGGCCTGTTCGAACAATTCACCCTTGGCTCTGGCGGCGAACAGCTCCACGGAGAGGTCGCCTTCTCCCTGAACCCGTAGCGTGAGCCGGGAAGCATTCAGGGTAGGTTCGAGACCGGTTATCAGCGAGTTTCTCCGTCGGTCCAGGCCATCGGCCAGTCGCAGTATCCCCCCCAACCGGGCAACCAGGAGCCGGTCCGATTTGGCCAGCCGCTGATACTCAAGGTGTTTGGCGCGGGGGAGCGACTTGCGGTGGTAGCGGGCGATCTGGGCGACCAGTTCCCGCTCTCGCGGGGTGAAGCCGAACAGTTCCGCGTGGCGAATCAGATGGTAGGAATGTTTGTGATGACCGGTGTAGTTGATGAAGTAGCCGATATCATGGAGGATGGTCGCCGCTTCAAGGAGCTGGCGTTCCCGTTCCCCCAGGTCATGGGAACCGGCGACGGCCATGAAGATCTGATCGGCGAGTTTTGCTACGTGGTGGGAGTGTTCGGCGTCATAGTGGCAGGAGGCGGCGAACTCCAGCACCCCATCTTTCCAGCTCCGCTGCTTGGGTTCGTTCCGGACGCAGCCGTTACGCTGCAGCGCTCGGAGGATGAGCCCCTCTCGTATTCCCCGTTCGTTGACCTTCAGCAGATTGCCGTTGAAGAAGTCCAACAGCGCCTCCACCACGGCCACACCGGCCACGATGATGTCGGCCCGATCAGGGTTGAGGCCCGGGAGGTTCCGTCGTTCGGACAGGGTCGTCCGGGTAAGCATGGCCTGCAGATGGACCACATCGGCATGGAGCAGTTCATAGCCGTGGAGGGAGCCGAAGGCTTCCTCCCGCGAAGCGGCGATCATGGCGGCGATTGTCGTGAATGTCCCCCCCGAACCGATGACCGAGTTGAGCACCGGGCGTTCTCCCGGAAAGGCGAGGCGCAGGGTTCCCCGGATATGGCGCCGGAGTTTACGGAGGGCCCCTTCCTTGATGGGGTCGTCGGAGAGAAAGGTCTCGGTGAGGTAGACCGCCCCCAGTTCCAGGGAGACTACATTGTCCGGATGGCGTCCCACGGAGGTCACCAGCTCCAGACTGCCACCCCCCAGGTCGGCCAGGAGGTGACGACTCCCGTTCATATGGAAGTTGTTGAAGGCGCTTAAAGCGGCCAGTTCCGCTTCCTCCTCACCGGTTATCACCGATACCGTCAGGCCGGTAACCCGCTTCACCTCCCGGATGAAGTCGGCGCCGTTCGCCGCCTTCCGGACGGCGCTGGTGGCGATGGCCTCGGTTATCTTCACCCCGTAGCCGGCGTTGATCTTGCAAAACCGGGCCAGCGCCTCCAATGCCCTGCGCTGGGCGTGAGGAGAGAGCATGCCGGTGCGGTGTAGTCCATCCCCAAGGCGAACCGTGCTCTTTTCGTCGTCCAGGACCCGAAAGGTTCCGTCCGGGTTCGCCTCCACGACGATGCTCCTGATGGAATTGGTGCCGATATCGATGGCCGCCAATCGTTTTTTCTTCACAGAGACTCCTCTATCCGGGTCAACAGACGTTCCCACGGTTGCTCCTCCAGAAGGGCGCTCAGTTTGCTCCGGACTCCTGACTGTTTTGCGATAATGATTCCCAGCAGTTCCCGCAAAGCCTCTTCATCCGTCACCAGCTTTTCCATCAGTTCCCGGAAACTATTGAGATCATGAAGCGCTTCCAGGAGTTCCCGGTAGCGTTCAAGAAGGAGCAGTACGAGATCGGGCGGAGCCTGTATCATCACGGGAGCCACAAGCTCCAACAGGTAGTTGAGATTCTTGGTTGCAATCCTCCACTGCCGTAGGGCTTCCCCGGAGTTACCGCTCCGGCCGGTGTCGGCCAGCGGCTCCATGGCGGCAAGAGTCAGGCGCAAGGTGTCGCGCAGGTAGCGCCGCACCGGCATGAACGGGTCGATTCCTACATTTCTGAACAGGTCGGGGGGGATGCTCAGCTCCTTGAACAGCGCACCCAGGGAAAGGCGGCGAGTTTTTCGAAGGAATCGGCCGACTCGCCGGGCTTCATCTTCCCGTTCACGGCTGAGCTGGTTCACGACATGGGTAAGGCGCACCCTGCACTCAGGAGAGAGCTCTTCCACGATCAGCTCCATGAACAACATGGCTTCATCGGTGCTCCTGATGGCGCCCAACCGCTTGTTCAGTCGGTCTAATTTTTGACTGAACCGCGCACTATCGCCGCTGCGATAGCAGGGGGCAAAGAAGAGCAGGCACTCCCGAACTATCCGGGATGCGATTCGCAGTTCATGGATGGCTTTGTGGTCCGGGTTTCTTCCCGCCCTGCTCCAGCAGGCAAAGAGCTCGACGCCTCGCCGCGCCAGCAGTGCGCGGCCCGTCACCCAAAGTGGAGACGAAGAGGTCAGATAGCTTGCCGCCGCCGGTAATGACATGGTTTGGTTCCCTTATTCAAGCCGCGGCGAAACAACCGCGATCCCGCACGTTGTTGTAATTAAGAACATTAAATGTTCAACTAGTTGAAATATCGGGATAATTGTACGGTTGAACCGGTGGAAAGGCAAGTTGTAAGTAACGGTGGACGACCCCGGCGGCAAGATTTTACCTGTTCTCAACATGGCCCGAACATGAGGGCAACAGAAGCCGCCGGCAAATACCGATCATGTCATCGGTTATTGGGAAAAGTGTTGGTCCGGTTTCCGAGCAAATCTGAACTTCAATAGAACGCGGATGACGCGGATTGCGCGGATAAAATCTATTTGTCGTGATACTCTTTTATCCAAAGTCATCAGATCTGTTTGCTTTCCTCTGCGTCCTCTAGTGAGTGTAGCGAACGAGCGAGAGCCCGCATTTGATTTCCGCAGATAAATCATGGAAAGCGGTCTCTCGCGGAGGACGCATAGTGAGTCAACGGCTATGAACTTTTATTTTTAAAGTTATTTTAAAATTATATTTTATCAGTGGAAAATGCCTTTAGGGTTCTCCTGTTCGGCTCCGGCTTGTCCTGCCTGGGGTGAACCAAAAAGAGCGTCAAAATTCTACCCGGTCGCCGCATATCCTCAACATAACGGCAACAATCTGCTGTCATACTGGGCGCATGCCAACGCTTCGCGCCGATCTTCATCTCCATTCCAGCTTCTCCAACAAGCCGACCTACTGGGCATTGCGTAAGTTCAACTGCCCGGAGAGTTTTACCTCCCCCAAGAGGCTCTACGACATCGCCCGCGGTCGGGGGATGGACTTTGTCACCATTACGGACCACAACACCATAGATGGGGCAAGGGAAATAGCCCATCTCCCCGGCGCGTTCATCAGTTCCGAGATTACCGCTCACTTTCCGGAGAACGGCTGCAAGGTTCATCTGGTGACGCTTGATTTGACCGAGGCCCGGTTCAGGGAAATCATGGCGCTCCGCTACGATGTCCATGCCCTGACGACCTACCTGCGCCAGGAAAATATCGTCCATTTCCTGGCTCACCCGCTGTATGCCCAAAACGACAAGCTCACCGTGGAGATCATCGAGAAGTGCCTGCTTCTGTTCAACAGCTTCGAGGTGAAGAACGGCTGTCGAGCCAGGCGTTTCAACGCCGTTACCAAGCGGCTGATCTCGCTCCTCGACGAGGGTACTCTCAACCGGCTGGCCGACAAACATGACCTCGCCCCTTACGGGATAACCCCCTGGAAGAAGGGGGTGGTTGGTGGCTCCGATGATCACGGGGGGTTATTCATCGCCCGGGCCCATACCACGGTACATCAGGTCAACTCACTGGCGGAGTTTCTTGACGCCGTGGGAACCGGCAATTCATGGGCCGATGGGGAGGACGGTGGTGCTCTTACCATGGCGCACAGCATGTACGGCATCGCCCACAGCTTTTACAAGGAGCGTCTCGGTGAACGCCGTCGCGG
Organism: uncultured Desulfuromonadales bacterium; assembly: GCA_903929485.1. Classification (GTDB taxonomy): domain Bacteria; phylum Desulfobacterota; class Desulfuromonadia; order Geobacterales; family CAIOGM01; genus CAIOGM01. Next base: position 12,809 of record CAIYUY010000258.1, on the reverse strand, counting down.
CGCGCCCCCCTTTGTCACGGCGCTCCTGAACCGGTTCTTTGATCTGGGCGCCGATTCATCCTCCCTGGTGGATAAGATCCGGCTGTTCATTCTGAAGAATCTCCCCGAACCCCGCCCGGGGCGTGCGGCCACCTTTGAGCAGGTGCTGGAGGTGGAGGCGCGTCGCCTTCTTGCCGACGACGAGTTCATCCACTCCCTGGAGGATGCGAGTCGGAACCGGAAGATCTTCGCCGTGACCAGCCGTCTGGCGAACCGGATTCTCTATGGCTATACCAAGCGTCTCATGGAGCTCCCGCTCACCGCCGGGTTCTTTGAGTACCTCACAACCGTCGGTTCCATCGGCCTGACCCACCTGCTGGTCTCCCCCTATTATCTTGCCTTTCACCACCAGCACAAGGGGAAGGAGTTGATCCGGGAGCTGGAACGCGATTTTCCCGGGATTGGTCTTGGCGGGGGGGAGGAGAAAATAGCCCTTTTTACCGATACCCTGGACGAGATTAACGGTGTGGCCATTACCATCCGGAGGCTCATGGGAGTCGCCAAGGAGCGGGGGAGTCGGCTGACGGTCATCATGTCGGGGAACGCCCCCACGATCCCGCAAGAAGGGGTCAGATACTTTCCCGCGGTGGGGGACGTGGCCATTCCGGAATATCCTGAATTGAAACTCAGTTTCCCCCCTATCCTGGACGTGATGGATTTCATGGAGAAGGAAGGGTTCACCCATATCCATGTGAGCACTCCGGGAACCGTGGGACTGCTGGGACTACTCATCGGGCGCCTCATGGATCTTCCGGTGGCAGGCACCTATCACACCGACATCCCTCCCTATGTGCGAAGCCTCACCAATGATGAATTTCTGGAGCAGGCCGCCTGGCGCTACATGGTCTGGTTTTACAACCAGATGAGCGAGGTCCTGGTTCCGTCCCAGGGAACCCGAGAGCAATTGGTATCCCGCGGTATCTCCGCCGCCAAGTTGAAGTTGCTCCCCCGCTGGGTGAATACCCATCGGTTCACTCCGGAACGGAGAAGCTCGGGATACTGGGAAGGGCTGGGACTGAAGGGGGGAGTACTCCTTTACGTGGGACGGCTCTCTCGGGAAAAATCCCTTGATCTCCTTGCCGCGGCGTTTCGGGAGCTGGTGGACTCCGGCGCGGAGCTCTCTCTTGCCATCGTGGGGGATGGTCCCTATCGGGAGGAGCTGGCTGGAGAGCTGGCGGGGTACCCCGTGCTCTTCACCGGATTTCTGGAGGGAGAGTTCTTGGAGCGGGCCTATGCGTCGGCGGATCTGTTTGTCTTTCCCAGCGCCACCGACACCTTCGGCAATGTGGTGCTGGAGGCCCAGGCATCGGGTCTTCCGGTCATCGTCACCGACAGGGGAGGGCCGCGTGAACTTATGCGAGACGGCGAAACCGGGGTGGTTTTTCCGGCGGGGAGTTGCTCCGGCCTGGTGGAGGGGGTGCGGCGGCTCATGGCGTGCCGAGAAAGCCTGGCTGAGATGGGGTGCAAGGCTCGCGCCTTCACGGTCGGCTCCGCTCCGGATGAAGCGAACAGCTACGGCGCCATTCTTAACCCGGAGACGAACTAAACTAAACCCTATGAACTATTTCAAGCTCACGCTCCTTGTCCTGTTGCTGTCGGCATCGTCCGCCTTCGCCGTTCCCGGCGGCTCCAACGAAATTCGGATGGTCGTCTCCTCCCACGGATTCAAGGTCGGTGAAGTCGTTTCCCGGTATAGCCGTGGGGATGAGGGTGGGGAGGGGCTGATTCAATACAGCAGTCACACCAGGATCAACGCCAATTTTCTCTTGGCGTCCTACACCCTGGAGAGTGACGAAGAGGCTCGAATCGGTCCCGAGGGGACCCGCAGCTATAAAAAAAGCTGGCAGGAAAACGGCCTGCGGCAGCAGGTGGACGCCAGGTTGGATGGCGGCGTCCTCAGTTGCGTCGCCACGGGGAGCGGTAACGCCGCCCGCAGCTTCAGCTTCCCCCGGGAAAGCTATGACTTCACCATCATGGATTGCCCGGAACTCCGTATCCCGCGAGAGGGGGAAGGTTTGACGGTCCGGTTGTTGGATCTGGAAAGCTGCGAGGTGGTCACGCGGAGTTATCGCTGGGTGAGGTCGGAGCGGCTTACGGTGAACGGCGTGACTCAGCTCTTCCGGGTGGTGGAGTTCCATGACCGGAACAAGACGGGCACTCGTTGGATTCTTCCCGACTCCGTGGGAGTCAAAATCGCTCGGCAGGACGGAAAGTCCGGCAAGGGGAGCTATTCGGTGCGGGCAGTGGACGCCGCCAGGTAATCGGCGTAGCCAGGAGCAGTCATGACGGAAGATAATTTTGTAGCCATCGCCTTGAGCGGTGAATTGGATCTGAACCGGTTGGCCGCGGCCATGGGATTGAGGCAACGGTATCGCTGGGAAGAGCCGATGCTGTTGAATCCACAAGATTGCACCCTTTTGCCCCAGCGGAGCAGCGGGACCAGTCAGTGTCAGCTCTACTACTTCGGAGCAATGATCTTCATCAACTGTTCCGACGAGCTCGTCCTCTCCTTTTGCCACCGGATGACGAGCTTCGCCGAGCTCTTTCGCTCCGTCCATGTCACCAAGTACCGTGACACCTATTCCCTGAAGACCGAAGACGGGGCCGCGCTGGAGATTACCAACGAAAACGCCGTCATGCCGCGCTATTTTCCCGCCGGGGTCAATATCATCAGCTTTGTCATCGCCAAATCGGTGGCTCTGGAGCGGATCGAGGAGCAGGTGGATCTGGTGCTGGATGAGATGGAGGATCTGATTCAGCAGTTGGAGCGGGGGAAGCTGGCCATTCCCGATCGCAAGCTGGCGAAGCTGGCCTCTTCCATCCTCAACTTCAAGTACAAATCCATCGCTCATATCATGGTTCTGGACAAGCCCGAGATCACCTGGGACAACGAGGAGTTGGACAAGCTCTACGGTCGGATGGCCAACCTGTTCGAATTGAGCCAGCGATATCACGAGATCAGAACCAAGTCCGAAACCCTCATGGATATTACCGAGGTTTTCACCGGATTGAGCCATGCCCAGCGTTCGACCCGCCTGGAGTGGATCATCATCATTCTCATCGCCCTGGAAATTCTGCTCTACATCTACACGTTTTTTGCCGGAAAGGCATGAAAACAAACAGGAGATTCACATGTACCTTGCCAGAGACAAAAACAACGACTTGTACCTCTTCGGTGACCTCCCCCAACGGGGGAACGAATGCTGGTGGGCGCCCCTGGGGGTCGACGGCACCTATCTGAAACTGGATAAAGCCCTCTTCCCGGAACTTGCCTGGGAGTGCGAGCCATGGGAAGTGGCGATAACGACGGTCACCCCCACCTGAAAGTCATTACGCTCTTAAAGGAGTCTCCCATGATCACCCCGGATCAGTTGCAACAGCTTGCAAAAACCCACGGAACTCCGTTGTTCGTTATCGATCATGATGAACTCCGGAACAATTATGCTGCGTTTAAGAAGTATCTCCCCCGGGTCCAGGCATATTACGCAGTCAAGGCCAACCCGGACCCGGCCATAGTCAAGACCTTCTACGACGCCGGCGCCAGCTTTGACGTGGCCTCGCTTCCCGAATTCATGGTGGTTTACGACATGGTCAAGGATCTGCCGGATCGGGAGCGGCAGCAGTGGATCTGGGACAAGATCATCTATGCCAATCCCATCAAGGCTGACGAAACCTTGCGGGAGCTTGACCGTTACAAGCCGCTGGTCACCTTCGACAACCGGGAGGAGATCATCAAGATTAAACAGTTCGCCCCTCATTCGGGGCTGGCGCTTCGCCTCCGGGTTCCCAATACCGGCGCCATGGTGGAGCTCTCGTCAAAATTCGGCGCGGGACCCGGCGAGGCGGTGGACCTCATCCTGGAGGCCGACAGGGAAGGGCTCACCGTGGAGGGGTTGAGTTTTCACGTGGGAAGTCAGACGACCAATTTCGAGAACTTCGTGCAGGCCATTAACCTGGCGTCCATGATCTTTCGGGAGGCCAAGGAGCGCGGCTATGACAAGATGTTTCTCCTGGATATCGGCGGCGGCTTTCCGGCTCCCTACGATGCTTCCGTGAAACCGTTCAGCGAACTGGCCAGACGGATCAATGCCGAACTGGAGCGTCTTTTTCCACCGGAGATAGAGATTCTGGCTGAGCCGGGGCGGTTCATGGTGGCCACTGCGGGGACGGCCGTCGCCAAGATCATCGGCAAGGCGGTGCGGGACGGCAAGCTCTGTTATTACATTGATGACGGAGTTTATCACACCTTTTCGGGGATCATCTTCGACCACTGTCAGTACCACCTTGAGTCGTTCAAGGAGGGGACCACCCAGATCTGCACGGTGTTCGGCCCCACTTGCGACGCCCTGGACGTCATCTCCATGGCGGAGGAACTTCCCCATGACCTGGAGCGGGGGGATCTGCTCTACAGCAGAAACATCGGCGCCTACAGCGGGGCTTCTTCCACTTGGTTCAACGGTTTCCCGCCGGCCACGGTTGTTCATGTTAACCGCTGACCTGCTTTATTGGCGCTAACTCGTGAGATCAGGGATCAGATTAAGAGCTGGTTGGAGCAGTGGATTGCGTAAGTCGAATATTTTCAGACGGAGTTGCAGTGATGATTTCCGCGGAACATGACAGGCTGAAGCAGGGAGCGGCTCGCCTCTCAGTACTCTCCAACACGATATTCTGGTTCATATAGAACCATGCTTGAGGCTCTGTGGCGAGTGTGGCATCTGTGCCGATAACGTTTAAACAATTTTTCTTCCCGTTGAGGCCGGCGCCGCCGGCCTCGTCAATTCTCTCTCAAGAATAAATCACCTGCCTGTAAAATCACCGAAAATGAGTCTTACTTTCAGCACAGCCACAACAGGAGTCGTGTATGGTGGTGGCCCGAAAGCACTCTCGCCCCCATGGAAAGAGGAGACAGTATCGTGGATAACAGTATGTTGCGGCTGCGGCCGACTGACGAACCGCTGAACATCCTCTGCGTGGATGACGAGGAGGGGATACTCAAATCGTTGAAACGTCTTTTTCATAGGGAGTCATTCGGGGTTCTTACCGCCACCTCGGGGGAAAGCGGTTTGGCTCTCTTGAAACAGATGGGAAATATCGGACTCATCCTCAGTGACCAGCGGATGCCGGGGATGAGCGGAGTGGTTTTTCTGGAAGCAGCCAGGGCGCTTGCTCCCCATGTTCCCCGGATGATCATGACCGGGTATGCCGATATGGAATCGATCAGCGACGCCATGAACCGGGGGGATCTCCTCCGCTATCTGCATAAACCGTGGGATGATGATGAATTGCGGCTCGCCGTGCATGACGGGCTGCGGCGGTACCGGGCGACGGCATGGGGACCCTTTTGCCCCGGCCCTCTCCGCCGCTGCCGATCAGGCGGTGAAGGATGTTCTGGAAGCCCCTCATGCACAAGGAGTCATGCTGGAACGGGAACTCCCGCTGGCGGAACTGCGCGGAGGCATGGTGTTGACTCGTGATATCTACACTTCCCGCGGAATTTTGGTTGGCGAACGGGGCGTGGTGGGGAAGAGCGAGCTGGATTCCCTCAAGATTCACGGCCTGAGTCTGCCGTTTAACAAGGTTGCCCCATGTGGAGAGATCTGGCGGCAGTCGGCCGGTTCACGGTTTTTAACTTCCTCCGGATCCCATTGACAGCAATGGCTGGAGCTGCCATAATCTGGCCAGTTTACCTAGCCAGACAGGAATGAGGTGTGGAGATGAATGGTTCGACCTGGCGCTTACAAGATGCTAAAAATCAATTCAGCAAGGTAGTTGAGGCCGCGCTTCACGGCGAACCGCAACATGTCACCCGACGAGGACGAGAGGTGGTGGTGGTTCTTGCCGCTGATGCATATGATCGACTGGAAAAAATTCAGGCGGTTTCGGCCCCCGGATTTGTGGATTATCTTCTTATGATGCCCAAGGATGATGAGGATTTTGAGCGTTTGCCGTTCCTGGAGCGAGAGGTGAATTTCTGATGTGGCTGCTGGATACCATGGTGATCTCGGAGTTGAGAAAAAATTCGCCTGATCCGCTGGTGGTCTTTTGGCTTGCCGACAAGAGCGAAAAGAGCCTTTTCCTCAGTGTCGTCACCATCAGCGAAATTCAGCGAGGCATCGTACGGCAACAGACAAAGGATATCGTCTTTGCGGAGCGTTTGAAAAAGTGGCTTGTCGTGCTGGTGCAAAACTATGGCGACCGGATTTTATCGGTTACACCGGAAATTGCCCGTCACTGGGGCTCACTTTCCGCGCAGGTCGGGCATGACGGCGCCGATGTGATTATTGCTGCTACGGCGCTCTATCATGGCTTGACAATGGTGACACGAAATGAACGCCATTTTGCACCGCTGGGTGTACCGGTCATCAATCCCTTTGGCGAAACGTAAAACTGGATGACGGGCAAAAGCGGGATCGGGGCAGTTGAAGGACCCCCTTGACTTCGGGCGTTGCCGAGACGATTCCCCAGACAAGATTTGCGGATTGCGCAATCTCTCTTCACTCCAGGTCAGGCCGCCAGGCCGGAGATCAGACGCTGAAGGCAGCCGGCCAGTTCCGGGTCGCTGATCATCTTCAGCGCCTTGGTGGCGGGGAGCACCGCGCGCTTGCGCCACTCCATCTCCGGCCACTTCTTCAGCACGGTGGTGACCTTCAGTGGATAGATATAGAGGAGTTTCTCCCCCTTGCGATAGCAGGGGATCCGGAGTCCCGGACGGCAACTTCCGATGACCCCGGCCTCCTCCATGGCCTCCATGATCGCCACGTCCTGGCGGGACATCCCCGGTTCCGGCTGCCCCTTGGGGATGATCCAGCGGCTCTGGGAGGAGTTCATGACGATGACCAGCTGCAACTCCCCGTCGCGGAAAAAATAGGGGAGCGCCCCGATCTGGTACTCCAGCGCCCGTCCCTCGGGAATCCCGTGGAGCGCCAGGGAACTGTTTTTATACGCGTCCTCTTCCGTCACCTCCTGGCCGAAATAGTCCGGCTTTTGGAAACGGTCGCTCTCTTCCACGGAGGAAAACTCCACCTCCCCCACCAGGAGCGGCGCCAGCTCCCCATGGTAGCGATCCACCTCCACCAGGAACTCTCCGTACGGGATCACCGAGCGAACTTTTTCCAGCCGCCTCCCCTGGGTGGAGGGCCAAAGGGCTTGAAACTGCTGGGGAGAGATCTCAATTTCGGTCTCCCGCCGCTTGAGTCCCCGCCCCTCCTTGACGGTGAGAAAATGGTTGTCACCGTACTGCCGGACCCGCACCTCCAGCTGTTCGTCATGAGCCAGGTACCCCTGCAGGATCGGCGTCCCCTTGGGCATGTTCTCCGGGAGCCCCTTCAGTAAAAATTTCCGTTCGATTTCCATCATGGCTTAAGGAGTCGCCGAGGGAAGAATTTCGTCGCAGAGGGCTCGGTAGGCTCGCGCCGCCTCGCTGGAGGGGGAGGAGGCCAGAAGCGGCATTCGGCGCAGCCCCATCTTCTCCACATCCACCGAGAACGGAATGGCCGTTTTCAGGAAACCGGGATGGGACGCGGGAAGTTCGGCCATGAGCTCCCTGTGCATCTTGTTCCGTTTCTGCACCATGGAGAAAAACGGGCGAAGCCTCTTGCCGGGGAGCTCTTCGTCCCGGAAGAACCCCAGCAGCTGCTCCAGGGTTCTGCGTGAGAGTACGGTGGGAATAACGGGGACCAGGATGGAATCGGAGGCCCGGAAGACGTTTTCCGACAGGAGCGTGATGTTGGGGGGGCAGTCCATGACGATGACGTCGTAATCGGGCTTGAACTCCTCCAGCACGCTCCGGAGCTGCTTCCGGCTTTTCGCCATGCCGTCCAGCAGGATGTCCAGTCGCCGGTACTCCAGATTGGAGGGGATAATGTCCAGCCCCGGAAAGTCGGATTCCCGGATGTTCGCCCGGAGCCCCTCGGCCATGGAGTTTGCGTCACGCATCTTGAATTTCTTCGCGCTCTCCACCCGGAAATAGAAGGAGGCAGCCCCCTGGGGATCCAGGTCAATGAGAAGGGTCCGGCGGCCGGCCTCGGCCAGCGCGTAGGACAGATTAACCGAAAGAGCCGTCTTCCCCACGCCACCCTTGATGCTGTAGGAGGAAATAATTTTCATGGTTGCTCGGACCTCGTGGCGGCCGTGGGATGAACGGCAACCGGCTGTTTGAAAATACGTTTGAAGGTTGCGGCGGTGGCCCCGTCGCAGAAACCGTCCATGGCCTGGTGGATCAACAGCCGGCTCTGCTGCTGTTTATGGTAAAGGAGGGATACCAGCCCCCCCAGTCCCAGGGCGGCTTCGCACCCGGATTTTTTCCCGGCCCAATAGCTCAGGAGGGAGTGCTGCTGCACCGAGGCGTCGTTGAACTCCCCCAGCTTCCCTTGCAGCCGGCGGAGCAGCTTCAGCAGTATCGCCCCCTCTTCGGGGGGAATGAGCTCGGCGAAAAACTCCATGAGATAACGCAGTTTTTTGCACTGGATCCGGAGTTGATGCACCGCCTCGTCGGGGGTTTCCGCTCCGATCTCCGCCGCAAGTTTGCGAATCAGTTGATACCGTTTATGGATGCGGCGGAAAGCCAGTGGGCCGATGGGGAGGTCGGCGGCGGGGGAGGGGCCGTGAACGCTCTCCGGAGCGAAATACTCTGCCACTTCCTGGTGAAGCCGGCGCCAGGGAGCGCCCCGCAGTTTCGAGGTCACTCGTCGCACCTCCGTACCCCTTTCCGCGGCAAAATCTTTAAACATCCCCTCCATTCCCTGACGGAAACCGGGCGGGAGCATCCCCAGGTATTCGTCCCTGGCCAACAGGTAGACATCCAGGTCCCGGAGACGGTTGGTTTGTCGGGCAAGATCCCCGAAGATCTCGCGCAGGCGGAGGGTTTCGTGGGGAGGGTAAACCTCCTTGATCAAGGAGAGCCCAGAGCGGATTTTTCGGAAGCAGATCCGGTAATCGTGGAGGAATTCCGTATCCAGGTCCCGGATGATACCCGGAACATTGCTCAGCGCCAGGGTCAGCATGGAGCGGACGATCACCCCCATGGCTTCCCGCGCCGGAGTTTCCTGTCTCAAGCCGAACTCCGGTCGCAGGGTGTAGCGATGGGGCGAGAGGTTTGAGTTCCCCAGGAGCGCGCCCAGGGGACCATCCCCCACCGGCTTCGCCCCGGCCAGGGATAGTTTCTCCACCAGTCGCGTCGCCTCCGATTCGTACCCCAGGAGGGGAGTGATTCGGCAGGCTTGGAACAGGATATCTCCCCGCTGTTTGCACGGAGCGACCGCGGTCCACTCCACCCGGCAGACGATTTTTCCCATCTTGTTCCGGAGTTCTCCCTGGGAGCGATGGAATATCCCTTCAACCACGGGGGCGAGCCCTCTCAAGCCCAGCGGTTCTTCCAGCGCCCCCCGCATGGCCGGTGTCGTGAAATCTCCCCAGAATTGCCGTCTCGCGGCGCTGCTCTCCCGGGACAGTTCTTCTCCTATCCAGCCCCCTTCATGAGTGCAGAGATGATAGACACCCTCGCAACTGTACAGGAGGCGCCCCACCAGCCAGAGTCCCCACTCGAAGGTATCCCAAAAGGTCAGGAGTCGTGACTCCTCATGGGTGATATTCCCACCCCATTCCGGATGGTCAAACTGAAGGGGAAGCACCAATCGAATCGAATCTTTACTCTGCATCTCTTATCACGACCTCATGGTTTGATTCGTAGCAGGTACTCCGCGGCTGCAAGATAACACTTGAAGATGGAGTGCGTCAAAACAATTTCGTCGACGGTTTGTTATAAACGTCCAGCGAAAATATATGTTGGTGACAGTTTCGTGTTGTTTTACAAAACAGGTAAAAAAGCCGCATGGATTTTTACATCAATGGGACACAAGCTCAACATAAGCTCAATAGTTTTCTGCTAAACAGTGTCGGTAACTTCTCGTATAACCTATAAAGTCACGATAACCACGGAGATACGCCATGCTTAAATGTCTGATGCTGCTTATGTTGACTCTGATGTCGGCCGTTGCCCCAGCTGGAGCAGCTACTCTCATACATGGAGCGGGGGCCACCTTCCCTTACCCGCTTTATGCCAAATGGTTCAACGAGTACGCCAAAATAGATCCATCCGTTCAGTTCAACTATCAGGTAGTCGGTTCCAGCGAAGGGATCAGGCAAATCATGGCCCGCGCCGTGGATTTCGGCGCTTCGGACCAGTATCTCTCCGATGAGGAACTGAAAACGGCGCCCGGCAAGCTGCTGCATATCCCCACGGTCATGGGAGCGGTGGTGGTCATCTATAATCTGCCGGGCATCGGCGGCGGCGTCAGGATTGCGTCGGAAGAGCTGGCCGATATTTTCCTGGGGAAGATCACCAAGTGGAACGATCCCAGGCTCGTGGGGTATAATTCCGGGGTGACGCTTCCGGACAAACCGATCATCGTCATGCATCGCTCCGATGGGAGCGGCACCACCGGCATCTTTACCGATTACCTTTCCGCGGCCAATCCCCGGTGGGCCGCCGGCGTGGGGAAGGGGACAGCGGTGAAGTGGCCGGCAGGCGTGGGGGGGAAGGGGAACGAAGGTGTTGCCGGTTTGGTGAAAAAGACCAAATATGCAGTCGGTTACGTAGACCTGGCCCATGCCGTGGAGAATAATCTTCCCTATGCCCACCTGAAAAACAGGCAGGGCCGGTTTGTGGAGCCTTCCGCCGGATCCATCACCGCCGCCGCCACCCAGGCGATGGGTCGCATGACGGCGGACCATCGGATTGTTCTGGTAAACCAGCCGGGCAAGGAGTCCTACCCCGTTGTCGGTTTTACCTGGCTGCTGGTCTATGGAGAGCAGAAGGACAAGGTCAAGGGACAAAAACTGGTGCAATTCCTCTCCTGGAGTTTGCATGATGGTCAGAAAATAGCGCCCCAGCTCGGTTATGCGCCGCTTCCCGAGAGTGTGGTCAAGGTGGTGGAGAAGACGCTGAAGGAAATCCGGTGACGTCGTTTTTCAACTCCCCCGAAAATTTCGGCGCCGGATCGTCCGAACTTGGGGATCTGGTGAGCCACTCCTATTCCATTCAGGGAGCTGAAACTCTCGGCGCGACGTTTTCCCAATTCAATTTAAGTCCCCACGATTTCATGGCGGTTTTGGATGGAGATTGTTTGCTGGGGATCTGCTCTCGACGGGAGATCGGGATGATTCTGGGGTCCCGTTTCGGCTGGGAACTGTTCGGTAAAAAGCTGATCCGTGACCATCTGGAACCCGCCTGCCTCCGCGTCAGGGAAGGGACTCCCGTCGTTGATGTTCTCTCCACGGCATTTTCCGCCGAAGATCACTGTTTTTTCAATGATGTCATCCTGGTTGACCATCATGACTGTTACGTGGGAATGATCTCTGTCCTGACCATGATTCGCCTTCAGCATCGTTACCTCCTTACCCTGAATCTTGAATTGGAAGAGCGAGTGGATTACGAGGTTAAAAAGAGCCGAGCGAAGGATCAGGCGCTTATCCAGAGTGAAAAAATGGCGTCCCTGGGACAACTGGCGGCGGGGGTGGCCCATGAGATCAACAATCCCATGGCCTTCATCTCCGGCAATCTGCGGGTATTGGCCAAGTACTATGACCGGCTGACCTCCTACGACCGTCTGCTCCAGGAGTCGTTGCCGGGGGAAACCGTGGTGGTGAGTAGAGCGTCCCTGGATATCGATTACATTCTTGAGGATGGAACCGATCTGATCTCCGAATCCCTGGGTGGAGTGGAGCGGGTAACGAAGATCGTGGCGGATCTGAAGGGTTTTTCCCGGGTGGATGGGCCGGAGTATGTGCCGGTTGATTTGAACTCATGTCTGGAGAGCGCCTTGACGGTGGCGCACAACGGGCTGAAGTATACGGCTACGGTGCGCAAGGAGCTGACTCCCTTGCCCAAGGTCCTGGGTAATCACGGCCACCTGAACCAGGTCTTTCTGAACTTGCTGGTCAACGCCGGCCAAGCCATTGAGGGGCAGGGTGAGATCCTGCTGAAAAGCTGGAGCGACGAGGCCACCGTTTTTATTGAGGTGGGCGATAACGGAGGTGGTATTCCCGAGGATATTCAGGGGCGTATTTTCGAGCCGTTCTTCACCACCAAGGAGCGGGAGCAGGGGACCGGCCTGGGGCTCAGTATTTCCTACGATATTGTACGAAAACATGGGGGAGAAATCGTGGTGGAGAGCAGCGTCGGCAAAGGGACAACCTTTACGGTCATCATCCCCCGTATCCCTGGGGAGCCGGAAGCGGACGGGTTAATCTGAAAAAACCTCGGGCTGCTCCATTGGAAGTATCGTCGGCGGCGTATTTCGTGGATAAAAGGGAGTGGTGAGCTACTGTTCAAACAACTGACACGAAAGGGTGAACTATGGATGCCGCATGAAGTCAGTGAAGACATTAAGGGTAACTTCCATATATTCGACGCCTCATTACGCCTGACCCTGGCGTTTTCATTTTGAAAAGTCGTCTCCAGGGCGGCGGACCATCGGTTGCGAATTTTCCATGAACAGGGGGCCGAAAATAGATCCGGCCCCCCTGTCATGTCGCTTATAGTTGTTGAATCTTTCGCAAAAAGACAATGACCGAACCGGTCACCGTCGTCTACTTCTCTTTCTTCTTCTTCCGCTCTTTCTTCTCTTTTTCCGACTCCCCTTTATCTTTGTCATGCCTGGACTTGGCCGGCTTTCGCGGGGCAAGGGCGATCATGGGATTGGCCGCCGATACCGTCACCGTGGCGGTGGAGTCGGCAAGCTCTTCCTCCAGCGCCCGGACGGCGCCGTTGA
>CAIYUY010000257.1 GCA_903929485.1 uncultured Desulfuromonadales bacterium | reverse complement strand
GCTAGTACATCATGCCGCCCACGTAGACGCCGGCTGCCACGAAAAGATCCTTGCCTGGAACTCTGTAGACATAGGTGACTTTTTGAGAGGGCGATTTTCTGCCTGGTCTGGGCCACATATATTCGACCCACCCTTGGCCTACAGTTCTTGCCGTATTGACAAAACTGACAAAAATCGCCTTGTCCGTGGGGTCGGTTATGAGAAGACAATGGGGGAGCTGAGTGAGTTCCGGCTGCATGGGATGCGCCAACATCTTGCCGTCCAGGTTCATAAGAAAAACATAACTGTCTTTCCAGACAAAGGGACCTTTGGAATTGCCTATCTGTCTTACCGCTTCAGTCAATCCTTTGGAATTGATCAGGGCCGCGGCTTCATAACATTTGGTCACACATTCATCTTTCGTGGCCGATTGATCCGCCCAGGCAGCCACCGAAAAAATAAGGGATAAAATAAAGGCGGCGGCGAAATACATTCTTTTCATAATGAGCTCCTTGATATGCATGGTTGATTTCAGTCACGGAAAAGTAGCATGGCCGGTCAGGTGTTAATTAGATCCAGGACTTCCCCACCGGCAGAACATCCCTGCCGAACACCTGCAGAAAGATGGTATGAGCCATCATGTACCATGCGGCAAGAGCGCAGAGCATAAGCTCGTAGCCGGCAACCTTTGTCATGTCCGGGTAGCCGAAGTGGGCCAGGTCCAGCAGGATGAAGCCGATGAGCAGCAGAGTAAAGGTGACAGCCATTGCTCCATGAATCTTCATGGCGGGAATCCACATGACGAACGTGTAGAGCGTCCAGCCGACAAGAAACCAACCGATGTCCTTGGTGTCTGATTGGTAAATGTGAAATTGATTGAGCATGAAGATTATTCCGAGGGCAATCCAGAATGCTCCGTAGGAAACAAAGGCGCTGTAACCGAAGTTATTGCCGCATTTGAACTCCTGGAAACCGGCGATCATCTGGGCAAGCCCTCCGAAAACAAATGCCAAGGCAACTATCGGGCCGACACCGCACCAACCGACGTTATGAAACTGCAAGAGCATCGTCGTGAGACCGAAGCCTGCCAATCCTACCACTCCGGGGTTTCCTGTCGGGACTTGACTGTTTGACATGCCGTAACTCCTTGTTTTTGTGTGATTTGTGCCCTAGGTGGGGCTGCTGGTGATTAGATTCGTCCGGTATTTTATTTTTCATCTCCTTTTTTAATGCCGCTAAAATATATCATCATTTGATAAAAGACAAGGGTATTTCAATCAGCGCCTCCGAACAGATCGTTCTCCCTTAGGTGATCCATCAGCCGGACGACTGCCAGTTCCTTGGCCTTGGCTTCGATATCAACCGTCATGACCCTTTCCCGCCAGCAGAAGGGGAGGTCTTTTTCTGCAATATAATCGGCATGGGGTCTGGGGTCTTTCCCCCCCCAACCGGCCCGCGGCGATGACAGGTGGCAGTACTGTTCCAGCCCCATGCTCCGCCAGATTTCTCCCGTCAGTTCGGTTGCTTCCTCTTGTGAGAGGCCGTCGGGGTTACAGCGATGGTGGTGGACATCGTAAACCAAGGGGATGGAGAGCTTTTGGCAGAGGGGAAGGAGATCTCGCACGGTATAACTCACATCGTCATTTTCCAGGGTCAGGCGGTTTCTGACGGCGTCCGGAAGATCGGAAAAAACCTGACGGAATCGTTCCAGGGCCGACAGTTTGTCGCCATAGACCCCGCCGGCGTGGATGTTGATGAGGTCGGCCCCCAGCGTCTTCCCCAACCATGCCTGATATGTCAGCTCCCTGACGGAATTGGCGACCACATGGGGATGCGGCGACGATAACACGACAAACTGATCGGGATGAAAGCTGAGGCGGATGTCGTGCCCTCCGGCAAAGTTCCTGATCCCCTCCAGCAGATGTCGGATGTCCTCTCCCGCGGGGAGATCGGCTAATTCGTACCCCACCTGGGGGTGGGTCATGCGCGGGAAGAGCGGCGACATGATCCGGAAGGCGCCTATCCCCAGTCGTTGGACGGCTTTCAGAGCCAACAGCAGATTGCGGACGTTGTCATGACAGATGCCGGAGAGCTTTATTAACTGCTCTCCCCGGGGCAGGGAGGAGAGCGCCGTGGCGGTGGTCGTGCGGAAGGAAACATTTTCCTCCTTGAACAGGCAGCAGAGTCCCATGCGCATTGAATGATTCCTTCCTTTTGTTAATCGTGACACGCTACAGGGAAACCGCTAACGATTCAAGAAATTTTCGGCGCTCAAGGTTTATGGGGCGTCTCGGGATACCACCGTCGGACGATGAACGCCCTTTTCCCCTCCTCCGGCGCGGTGGGATAGTCGTTTACCGCGTTTCTTTGTTTCATCAGTTGGTTCAATGCCTGGAGCAGCGGACGGATAACAACGCCGCCATTACCCGATACGCCGCATTTCAGTCGGCTCTCCACCACCTCCCCGTTATCCAAAACGATCATGACATGGCCGTTCCAAACGATGAGATCCAGCGGCAGGAGGGACGCCGAAATTTTTTGAGGAGCCAGGCCGGCCAAGGGGAGCGCGTTTTTGTAGCCGATGAGTGCGGAGGTATTGCGTGGGGTGATACCTCCGCTGGCCTCGTAAAGCAGGCCGGAGCAGTCCACACCCGCCAGGCTCCATGCCGCCGCCATGGCGGTGGGGAGGGGAGATGAGGGGTGATAGAGGAGCGGCAGTTCCGGAATGCCGTTTCTCACGTTGCCGCCCCAGACGTAGGGGGCCCCCACCGAAGACCTGAGCCTGCGGAGAATCTCCTCCTTGGGAGGCAGGGAACGCGCCCGCTGGGGGTGGAGAGCGGACGCCGGCGCCAGGAGGCGGGGGTCGACGAAATATCCCTTGGCCGTCGGGTAGGGGTACTCGTTTGTGGTAACCCGCCAGACAGGGGGTGAACTCCCCGGAACCGCTCCCTGGACGGTGAAGAGCGATCCCACCGGGGCGATGAACTCCAACGAGCGGATCTGGCCGCAGCGGTCTCTTCCCAGGACGTCGCCATCATTCCCCCCGAAGAGTCTCGGAAATGCCGGATCGCTGAAGACAGGTGTGGGAACCCTTGCCACGGCATAAGGGGGGAGCTCCCCGGCTCCGGCGGGAAGTGTGAAAACGGCAGCCAGACAGCTGAATATGAGCCGTTCAGCCATCCCTCTTACTCTCATGGTCTCCTCCGGTCAAAGAATTATAAAGCATCTCACGCCAAGTCGCAAAGGCGCCGAGAACGTCAAAAACAAAAGTCATCGTTTACCCGCAAGGACTTTATAACTTCTCCCCCGGTTTTCCTAGCGTCTTTGCGTTAATGCTTTTGACTAACAGTTGCCCCGGGACAGATGCGGTTTGTAAACGGCCGACCGATATGGTATAAAAAAATTCATTTCTTTCAAACGGGAAAAGAGCCAACCATGACGGAACATGCGGGACACCAGGAGAGACGACAGGCAAAGAGTTTGCCGGAATCGTCGCTCAACGACAGAATCGCTCTTCTTCACGACCTTCCTCCCCAGAAACGTCTGGCTTTGATCCTGGAGGAGCCGGATCCGTCCGCTCTTGTGGGTGAGCTGGAGCCCCAGGAGTATCATCTCCTTCTGCGGGAGATCGGCCTTGACGACTCCTATCTCCTCCTCCCGCTGGCCACGCCGGAACAGCTCACCTTTTGCCTGGATCGCGAACTCTGGCGCCATGACGAATACCTTCCCGAGAAAGGGATGGAGTGGCTCACGCTCCTCATGGCGGCGGAAGAAGAAGATGATCTGGTCAAGCTCCTTCCTCACCTGGATTTTGCCACCGTCCTGCTCATTCTCATGCAGGAGATCACCGTGGGGGGAGGAATCGGCGACCTCACCACCGACGACGAGCGGCAGACGGAGTGGGATCACTCCTTCGATAACATCTTCATGATTACCTATCGCCATGATCATACCAGCGATCTGGTGGGAAGATTCATCGATCTTGTCTTCAGGAGCGATAAGGATCTTTATCTGGCGCTCATGCAAGGGGTTAAAAACGAGGTGAACCCCGAGGTCGAGGAGCACTGTCGCCGGTATCGCTCGGGAAGATTGGCCGACTTCGGTTTTCCTGAACGGCTGGACGCTCTTACTATCTACTCCGTGGTGGAGCCGGAATCATTCCGGATGGAAGGGGCAAAGAAATTCTTCTCCGCGGAACGGGATCCGGTCCTCCCCTCGCTTTTTCGTCATGATGATTCTCTCCTGGGACGGACTCTGCGACGGGCGGATTCCTCCGATCTGCTCCGGGAACTTCAGTACCTTATCACCTGCGCCCTGGTGGTGGAGGATCCGGATGCCGATGATGACGAGCGGGCCGAGGCCGTACTGCTCCGGGTGCATGGCTACCTGACCATCGCCTTGGAATATCTGGGAGGCGACGATGAGACCATTGCCCTGGAGAGTGTCACCAATAACTACCTGAAGCAGCTGTTCCGGCTTGGTTATAGCCTCGTCCGCCGACTTCGTCGCCAAGCGGCCCCCTTCACCTCCGATGATCATGCCACCGGCTCGGTGCTGGCGGGGTTGAAGGCGGATTTCCCTCAATTTTATCGGGGACTTGGCGGAGAGGGAATCGACGGCCATCGAGAGTTTTCCGATCTTGAGGATATCAGGAGTGTAGAGAAATTCCTGGCGCTACTGGCAGGGTAACGATAACGTACGGAGGAGCATCATGGGACAGAGTTTCAGGCATAAACGACCGACCCCCCCCACCAAATCTCCGGCGGAGGTCGCGGAGCTGGTTCGGCGGATGAGGGACGGGCAGGAGAAGGGGATAAATTACCGGGAGAGGTCGCTGAAGGTCAACGGCTGGATTTGCGCCCGCTGCGCCCGGGAATTCGAACTTGCCAACCTGCACCTGCTGACGGTTCATCACAAGGATGGTAATCACCAGAACAACCCGGCGGATGGCAGTAACTGGGAAAACCTCTGCTCTTACTGCCATGACGACCAGCATAGCCGGGGGCTTCTGGGTGAATATCTGACCAACGGCCACTAACAACGGGGCAAGTCCCGCAGCAGGAAAAGGAGAAGAGATGCCACTGAAAAAACCGGAGATTCGTTTCATCTATGAGTACCAGGAAGGGTATGGCCCTCATTATGTCAATGGCGCCCTGGGTGGAGTCTCACCCCGGGGGGAGATCATCGCCAACTTTTTCCTGGAAAAGCCGGTTCTCCCCATGATGGTGGCCAATGAGATCACCCCCAACGGGAGCATCGGCGGTGAAATCGCCGAAGAGCCCGCCGACATGAGGAGCAACTTCGTTCGCGCCGTCTCCACCGGGATCATCCTCAACTATGATAATGCCCGTAATCTCCATGCCTGGCTGGGCGAAAAGATAAAAGAGCTGGAATTTCTTCAGCAGGGTCAGGGCGCCATGAGGCCGGGACCGCAAGAGTTCGGTCACTGACGTTACCTGACGTAAGGATATCCTTATGCTCATGAGAGTGTGGGTCGTCGGGATGCTCCTTCTGCTGCTGTTGGGATTTCCGGCGCAAGGGGATGAAATCGTTAAGGCGACCGTTCATGAAAAGAGCAGCGCCGAAGAGGTGTTGAGTCGTCCGCTCTACCTTTCCAGTGGTGGGTTGGCCTTTCATGCCACCGAGGAGCTTAAACTGGAACCGCTTCTGGGGGTCGGCCACGACATGCAGCATCGGGATTTGAGTCTCTTTGCCAAGGAATCGGCCCACAGCATTACGGCCCAGGCCGGGGGGAGGATCAGCATCCTGGAGGGGATGTATCTCTCGGCGGCGCTGAAATATCCGCTCTATTCCTACCAGAGTTCCAGCACTGTTCCGTCCGGTTCCGCCGCCGCCACGGGACGTGGCGGACTGGAACTCTTGAGCCCCACGGGGAGTAATTTGACCTGGAGCGGCGAAGTGGGAAGTGATTTCGGAAAAGGGTTCCGTTCTTATTTTTACTACGACAAGGTCACCACACCTCTCACCGGGGGGGCGACGGGTCGTACCGAGGAGAGGCTGGGTATCCGGTTCCAGCTGAATTTCAAGTAGGAGTAGAACATGACGAATGTTTTCATCGTAGGTTGCGGTGATATGGGGAAACGGGTGGCGTTGGGGTATCTGGCGGAAGGGATACCGGTAACGGCGTTGATCCGCTCCCCGGAAAAGGGGAAATTGCTGGAGGCGTTGGGGATTAAGGTGATCATTGCCGATCTGGATGATCCCGCGACTCTGGCCGGGCTTCCCACCGCCGGTGCGATCCTTTTCTATTTCGCCCCCCCTCCCGGCGGGGGACACCAGGATCCCCGGGTACGGAACTTTTGCCAAGCGCCGGCGTCGGGTGCGGAACCGTCGCGCCTGATCTACATGAGCACCAGCGGGGTGTATGGTGATTTTGGTGACACCACCGTCACCGAGGAGAGCCCGGCGATACCACTGACCGCCCGCGGGAAGCGCCGTCTTCATGCCGAGTCGCTTCTTTTGGAGTGGGGGGGAGATAATAACGTCCCCGTGATCATCCTCCGGGTCACCGGCATCTATGGGCCCGGCCGACTCCCGGTGAGCCAACTCACCAGCGGAGAGCCGGTGCTGGAGGTCGGGATAGCCAACTTGACCAACCGGATTCACGCCGACGACCTGGTTCAAGTCTGCCGCGCCGCGGCGCAGCGGGGGGAGGGGGGGGAGATCTATAACGTCAGTGACGGTCACCCCTCCACCATGACCGCCTACTTTAACGCCGCCGCCGACTTTCTTCGCCTGCCGCGCCCCCGGCAGGTGACTTGGGAGGAGGCCCGGCAGGTCATGTCCCCTCTCATGCTCTCCTATGTCGCCGAGTCACGGAGGATGGACAACAGGAAGATGCTGGAAAAGCTGGAGGTTACGCTTTCCTATCCGACCTTGGCCGAGGGGATACCGGCCTGCGGACAAAAACTGTGAAAGGTGAATGGTGAATGGTGAAAAGGTCAAAGGCTTTTTTTCACCCTTCACATTTCACCCTTCACCAGTTCTTTTCACCCTTCACGTTTCACCATTCACGAGATTTTAAAATGAAACTTAACGCCAAGTTGGTCATGATGATGCTGTCTCTGCTGGTGCTGGCCATCCTGGTTCTCTTCATCCTGAACCAGTTCAGCCAGAACGACTTGGTGCGAGAGATCCAGGAGAGCTCCAACGAGGTCTCCAAGGCGATCCAGCTTAGCGTGGAAGATCTTACCTCCGAGTCCGATGTGGAGAATTCCCGTCTCAAGGAGTATCTCCAACAGGCTCGTAAGAAGGGGATCAACGAGATCAATATCATCGACAACGATGGTGAGATTATCAACTCCTCCGACCCGGCATTGGTTGGGAAAAAGCGGGATCTCAAGAAAATAGGAACCGGCCTCAAGGCGGTGCGGGGGGGGCGCCAGCAGGGAGGAGCAAGCTCCTTGAAACCGTACGATCTGGTGGTGCCGGTTATTGTGGGGGACGAGCAGTTGGGGTATGTCCAGGTCAACCTCCTCCTGGACAACATCAGGGAGATCCAGCATGACAATTTCCTCCGGAGACTCCTTGCCACCTCGCTCCTCTTCATGTTCGGCATCATGCTTACCTTCTTCCTGGCCCAACGGTATACCATGCCCATTCGGCGACTGGTGGAAGGGGTCAAACGGGTTTCGGGGGGAGATCTTACCGTCACCATGCCGGTGGAAACTCGTGACGAAATCGGCGAGTTGGCCGAGAGTTTCAACGAGATGGTCGCCAAGCTCAGGGAGCGGGAGCATCTGGAAAAACGGCTCTACGAGGCGGAGCACCTCTCCAAGGTGGGGCAACTTGCTTCGGGCATCGCCCACGAGATCAGGAACCCCCTCAACTACATCAGCTTGGCGGTGGATCATCTGCGGAGCGAGATGCTCCCCATTTGCGGAGAGCGGAGCGGCGAACTGCTGGAGCTGACCGGGAAGATCAAGGAAGAGGTCCGGCGAGCCAATTATATGGTGCTCAACTTCATGAACTATGGCCGACCGTTGAAGCTTCGCCCCGCCACAGTAGAGTACCGGGCATTCATCATCAAGCTCCTCCCGCTGGTGCAGGAAAAACTTACCGAGCAGCACGTCAAGGTTGTCATGGAGATTCCCGACGACCTTCCCCCCCTGGAGATCGATCCGGAGCTGATGCGGAACTGCCTGGTGAATTTTATCACCAACGCGGCTCAGTCCATGGATGAAGGGGGGACCGTCACCCTGGGCGCACTCTACGACGGCGAGACGGAGAGTTTTCACCTTACGGTGGCCGACGAAGGGGGGGGGATTGAGCCGGAAGATCTGGAAAAAATTTTCCAGCCCTACTTTACCACCAAGGAGGCGGGAATCGGCCTGGGACTCGCCATCACCGAGCGAATCGTGAAGGAGCACCGGGGAACCATCCGGGTGGCCAGTGAACCGGGGAAGGGGACGCTCTTTACCATTGTCCTTCCCGGAAACCCGCAGAGAGGCGAAGTATGAGCGGTTCGATTCTTATTGTTGACGATGAGCGGGGGCAGCGGGAGATTCTCTCCACCATTCTCAAGGGGTCGGGGTACCGGGTCGCCGCCGTGCCGGGTGGACGCGAGGCGCTCCTTGCGCTGGAGGGGGAGGCTTTTGACGTCATCCTCACCGACCTGAAGATGCAAGGGATGTCGGGGATGGAGCTTTTGGAAACAGTGGTGGACGCCAATCCTCGGCAGTGCGTGGTGATGATGACCGCCCACGGCACCATAGACTCCGCCGTGGAGGCGATGAAGAAGGGGGCCTTTGATTATCTGGAAAAGCCCTTGGAACGCCAGGATCTCCTTTTGACTCTCCAGCGGGCTTTTGACCACCTGATGCTCCTGAGGGAGAACGAGGCGCTGAACCGAAAACTGGCGGAAACCCATCTTATCCCCACCATCATCGGCGATCATCCCACCATGCGGGAGGTCTTTCGAATCATCAAGAAGATCGCCCCCTCCACCTCCACGGCCCTCATCTACGGCGAGTCCGGCACGGGGAAGGAGCTGGTGGCCAGGGCCATTCATGACAACAGCCATCGCCGGGACAAGCTCTTCTTTGCCATCAACTGCGCCGCCATTCCCGAGACCCTCATCGAGAGCGAACTGTTCGGCCATGAGAAGGGCTCCTTCACCGGCGCCAGCAGCCGCGAGATCGGGATCTTCGAGGCGGCGTCGGGAGGGACGGTCTTTCTGGACGAGATCGGTGAGATCAGCATGGCCATGCAGGTCAAGCTGCTGAGGGCCATCCAGGAGAAGGAGATCCGACGAGTGGGGGGAAAGGTGAATGTCCCCATCGACGTCCGGATCATCTCCGCCACCAACAAGGGGCTGGAGCAGGAGATCAAAAAAGGGAATTTTCGGGAGGATCTTTTCTATCGCCTCAACGTCATCAGGATTACCCTCCCGCCGCTACGGGATCGGGGGAACGACATCGTGACCCTGGCCGATTTCTTCGTGAACAAGTTCAACAAGCACGCCGTGGTTCCGCTGAAGGGGATCGCCAAGCCGGCCCTTAAGCTGATCATGAACTATCCCTGGCCGGGTAATGTGCGGGAGCTGGAGTCGGTGGTGGAGCGGGGGGTGCTCATGTCCGAGAGCGACTATATCCAACCGGAAGACCTTCCCCTGGAGCTGCGTGAAAGGCCGGGGGGAATCGGAGGGCTCACTTTCGATCTGCCGCCGGAGGGGATACAGTTCGAGGAGTTGGAGCGGGAACTCATCGCCAAGGCGATGGAACGGGCCAATGGCGTCATCGGCCGGGCGGCCCAACTCCTGGGGATGTCCTATAAGACTTTTCAGTATCGGCTGGAAAAATTCGGCATCGACAAACCGGGAAAACGGCGGGAGGATTAAATGAATCAGCGAGTTACCGACCTTGAGATCCGGTTCATGCATCAGGAGCGGACGGTTCAGGAGTTAAACGATATCGTCTGCCGCCAGGAGTCGGTGTTGGAGAAGCTGGAGCGGGAACTGAGGCAGATTCGGGAACAGATGCAGCAGGCCACCCCTTCCATGAATCGGACGGAAGAAGAGGAAGAGCCCCCGCCACATTACTGAACTACGGAGAGTGAATTAAATTCATATCGTGATCGACCCCTGTCTCCGCGTCCCGTCTTTGTCACTTGACTACCATATGCCTGATATCCTTCCCCTTAACCATGAAGACGGCCATTTCAGCCAAGTTGGTTGCGTGGTCGGCTATCCGTTCAAGAGCCTTGGCGATGGCGGAGATCTTGATGATCCGGGTGATGGTGTCGGCATCATTAATCATGTAGGTCAGGAGAAGTCGTTGAACATCATCGTGAAGCCTGTCGACTTCGCTGTCCCGGTGACAGACAGCGGATGCCGCCTGGGCGTCACCTTGGACAAAGGCGTTCAGGGCCTCGGTGACCATGCCTGTCGCAATGTCCGCCATCCGCGGTAGAAGAGTGTACGGCTTGAGTGGAGGGAGGTCGTTCAACTCCTTGGCCCTCTTGGCGATGGTGCAACATTGATCTCCAATTCGTTCCAGATCGGTGACGATTTTCATGACCACGGTAATGAAGCGGAGGTCACGCGCCGCTGGTTGGCGTAATGCTATGACCTCCAGGCAGCGTTCGTCAATTTCAACCTCCAGCCGATTAATCTCATGGTCGTACTCAATTGTTCTTACCGCCAGTTCGCTGTTCCGCTCCACCAGGGCTTTCATGGCATCGTTGATCATCTTCTCGACTTTGCCCCCCATCTCCAGCAGGCGGGAGCGAATATCGTCCAGATCCGAATCAAACTGTGACATCGTATGTTTAGTCATGGCTACCTCAATTTTTTAAGACCAGTTGCAGGGGAGAAGAAAATGGCTCCGGAAGGGGGCCGGATGCTTATCCCACCGGAATGGGGTGATGAGCGTGGAGATGTAGCTGTTGGTGTCGAAGACGACCTTACGCAGTACCGGTCACTGAACACGAGTAATTTCACATTTTACCTTGTTTTGTCTTAATATACCAGCAATTCTTTGTCAAAACGTCGTAGGGGCGGTTCGCGAACCGCCCCTACACAATTCTGAAGGGCCGGCGAGAGGTCAATCATGGAGAGAGGGGTGAAGGAGTGAATCTCAAATGGGATGCCGAGTTGGGACCACGACTGGACAGCCAGGGCAGGTTTACCGGCTGATGGTGAGAAGGAATCGTTTTCCATGACGGACTGAGAAAAAATTAAACGGAAGGTAAATATCTGGAAATACGGATCTGGGGGATGACGCGTAGGGCAACGGAAGTTCCATTGCAGAAACCTTATAAATGCAGTAGAGTCCCAAAGCCGTCGCAATCCAATGAAAAGGACTCTGCTGCTCATGACCGTCAACCACCTTAACAGTATCGAGCAGTTTGAATCCAGCCTCTGGGAAGCCGCCGATCAACTCCGCGCCAATTCAAAACTGACCTCCAGCGAATACTGCATGCCGGTGCTGGGGGTCATTTTTTTGCGTCACGCCGGCAACCGCCACGAAATCGCCCTCGCCCAGATCAAGTCGGATCAGGCCGCCGGAAAGATGCCCGACCGACCGTTGGTGAAGGGTGATTTCATCAAACGTCGGGCGCTCATGCTCCCCGAGAAGGCCCGGTACGGCTATCTGCTGCAACTCCCCACCGGCCAGAGTCTGGGCACGGCCCTGGTGGAGGCGATGAACGCCATCGAAGATGACTTCGAGCCGCTCCGGGGGCAGCTTCCCAAGGAGTACGACAAATTCGACGACAAGCTGCTGGAGGACCTGCTCCGGGCTTTCGACAGCGAGGCGCTCCGGAATGCCCGTGGCGACATCTTCGGTCGGATCTACGAATATTTCCTGATGAAATTCGCCATGCAGGGTGCCCAGGATAACGGCGAATTCTTCACCCCTCCTTCCCTCGTCCAGACCATCGTCAATGTCATCGAACCGGATCACGGCATCATCCTCGACCCGGCCTCCGGCTCCGCCGGTATGTTCGTGCAGTCCAGTCACTTCATCGAGCAGGAAGGGCTTGACACCATGAAACGGGTCACCTTCTATGGTCAGGAAAAGACCGGCACCACCATCCGTCTGGCCAAGATGAACCTGGCGGTGCATGGGCTGGAAGGAGACATCCGCGAGGCCAACACCTTCTATGAAGATCTCCATCCCATCTGGGGAGAGTGCGACTTCGTCATGGCCAATCCTCCCTTCAACGTGGACATGGTGGATGCAGAGCGGATCAAGGACGACCGCCGCCTCCCCTTCGGTCTGCCGGGAGTGAACAAGAACAAGAAAGTCAGCAACGGAAACTACCTCTGGATCTCCTACTTCCACAGCTATCTGAACAAGACTGGAAGGGCCGGGTTCGTCATGTCGTCCCAGGCCTCCAGCGCGGGGCATGGTGAAGCCGAGGTCCGGCGCAAGATCGTCGAAACCGGAGATGTGGATGCCATGATCGCCATCCGCTCCAACTTCTTCTACACCCGCACCGTCCCCTGCGAGCTCTGGTTTTTTGATAAAGGGAAACAGTTAGCTCCCTCCCCCATGGCGGGGGAGGGTCGGGGTGGGGGGGATGTCCCGCAGCGAGGAGCTGATACTGTCCTCATGCTGGATGCCCGGAACATCTACCGAAAAGTCACCCGGAAAATCTACGACTTCAGTCCCGAGCAACTGGCAAACCTCACCGCCATCGTCTGGCTACACCGGGGAGAGCGGGAGCGTTTTCTTTGTCTGATCAAGAATTACTTCACCTCCCTCTGCCATGAAGTCGACGCGGTCACGGGAGAACTCTCCATCTTTGACGCCACACTTGGCGACATCAGGAAGCAATTAACCGAATTTTCCGGCGCAGTGGCGACGGTCAAAGCAATCACCACGGCACAACGCCAACCGCTTACCGACGCACTGACGGAGCTTGGCGAAGCCGCGACGGCCTACGACAGTGACCGGACCGGACTGCTGACCGACCTGAACGTCTATCTCTCCACCCATTGCGCGAACCTTCCCGTAGACAACACCGCCCAGCATGAAGCACGGCAGGCTTTCGACTATCTGGCGGATCGGATGAAGGGGTTGATCAAACAGGTAGACCTCCTCTACAAGCTGGCGGCCCGTTCAGGACAGGTGGCTCAGGAACTGGCCCTCGATGACACCGGCAAATCTTACGACCGCCGGGCCATAAACAAACTGCTGAAGCAACTGGACGAAGAGCGGAAGCAGGCGGTGGAGCAGTTAAAGCAGGCAGTCTACTACCACCGGCAGATAGGATGGTTACAAGATCGATTCCCCGAGGCCGAAATGCGGGCCGTGCCGGGACTCTGCAAGGTAGTAACCCGCGCCGAGATAAAGGCCGCCGATTGGAGTCTGACGCCGGGCCGTTACGTCGGTGTCGCCCCGGCAGAGGTCGATGATGATTTCGACTTCGAGCAGACCCTCAAGGACATTCATCTGGAGTTGGCTGACCTCAACCGGGAAGCGGTGGAACTGGCGGCGAAGATTCAGGAGAATTTCGAGGAGTTGGGGGTATGAACTCGTCATCATCTTAAATCCGCATAGTAAAATTGCACCCTTCGACAAGCTCAGGGTGAACGGATTCAGGCTATTAATTGGCTTGTGTTCCGTTCGTGGTGAGCCTGTCGAACCATGAGCGGAACACTAACGCCGACTATATTGCGGTAGCGAATCACCTAGCTCCGTTCGCCCTAAGCCCTTCGACTATGCTCAAAACAGGCATGTCGAAGAACTCACCATGAACGGAAAATGTATTCGTTGCAAATCCCACATCCGTTCGCCCTGAGCTTGTCGAAGGGCAAATAAATCCGCAAGGTTAGATCAATATGGACTTTTACGTATACATTCTCAGGTGTTCCGATAAGAGCTATTATACCGGGCATACTGACAATCTCGAAAAACGTCTGGCGGAGCATCACAGCGGAGCAATAGCTACCTGCTACACGCACAAACGGCTCCCGGTTCAGCTTGTGTACTGTGAGGTATTTCATACCAGATTAGAAGCGCTCGCTGCGGAACAACAGATAAAAAGCTGGAGCAGGGCAAAGAAAGAGGCAATGATGCGAGGTGACTGGGAAGAAGTTTCCAGATTAGCGAAATCAAAATGTGCCCTTCGACAAGCTCAGGGCGAACGGAAAAATAGCACTCAGGAGAATGTTGAGGAGAAGGTATGAAGTGGCAGGACTCAACTCTTGGAGAAATAGTTAAACAAGATGGCGGGTTAATTCAAACCGGACCATTTGGCGCACAACTCCATCAAGCTGATTATCAATCTGAAGGCATACCAGTAATTATGCCCAAAGACATTGCTGATGGACAAGTATCAGTCGATTCTATCGCACATATTTCAGAGGAGATGGCGAACCGGCTTGAGCGGCACAAAATAAAATTAAGAACAATTGTTTTGCCGCGTCGGGGAGAGATTACAAAAAGAGCATTTATCAGGGAAGATCAAGTAGGTTGGATCTGTGGAACAGGCTGTATCAAGATTGAGCTCGATGGTAAAAAACTTGCGCCAGAATATCTCTACTATTTTATGGAACAAGACCATGTTGTAAAGTGGTTGCTCCAAAACTCAGTAGGAACGACAATGCTTAATCTCAGCGCTGGTATTGTCGCAAAATTACCAGTACGTTTTCCATCAATCAAGGCTCAGCACAAAATCGCCTCCACCCTCTCCGCCTACGATGACCTGATCGAAAACAACCGGCGACGGATGGTGCTGCTGGAGGAGACGGCGCGGCAACTGTACAACGAGTGGTTCGTTCGCCTCCGCTTCCCCGGCCATGAGCATACCCGCATCGTTGACGGGGTGCCGGTGGGGTGGGAAAGGAAGAAGCTGGGGGATGTTGCCGAAATCAACCAAACCAATATCAGCAACAGTTACGATGGAGATGTTGAGTATATTGATATTTCTTCTGTTTCTCCGGGCTCAATTGATGACACGACTATATATATTTTCCGTGATGCCCCAAGTAGAGCACGCCGTGTCGTCAAGCATGGAGACATTATCTGGTCGTGCGTTCGGCCCAATCGGAGATCGCATGCCGTAATTTGGAACCCACCAGAAAACCTGGTCGCGTCAACTGGATTTGCCGTTATTACTCCACGATATCTACCGACTTCTTACCTGTACCAAGCGCTAACTACAGAATCATTTGTCGGTTATCTGTCAAACCACGCAAAGGGCGCAGCTTATCCGGCTGTTGTCTCAGGCGATTTTGAACGGGCTGTCGTAACTGTGCCGATAAAACCTCTCGTCTCAGCCTTCAACGAATTTGTGGAACAGCAAATGGCACAATCACATAATTTGCGGTTGCAAAACCAGAAACTCCGCACCGCCCGCGACCTGCTGCTGCCGAAGCTGATGAGCGGGGAGATTGCCGTATGAGTGAGCCCGCCGGTTACAAGAAGCTGCGCCCCAGCGGCGGCTATCGAACGCTCCGCTCGTTCCGAACCTCAACGCTGATCTATGACGCCACGGTGTCGTTCTGCGAACGGTTCATAGACAAGCACTCACGCCTGGTTGACCAGATGGTGCAAGCCGCCCGGAGCGGACGGCAGAATATCGCCGAGGGGAGTCGGGCCTCGGCCACCTCCAGCCAGACCGAGCTGCGGCTGGTCAATGTCGCCCGCGCCAGTCTGGACGAACTGCTGCTGGATTACGAAGACTACATTCGGCAGCATGGCAAGCGACAATGGGCCAAAGACGCCCCCGAGGCAATAGCGGTAAGGGGTGTGGGGAAGGGGCTAACTGATCGGTCAGATCACTCTGATCAGCCCGATCAGACCGATCGCGACGCTTACGCCGCCTGGCTGCAAAACCCCGACCCTGCCATCGTCGCCAATACGCTCATCTGCCTGATCCACCAGACAAACTACCTGCTCGACCAGCTCATTCGAGCTCTTGAGCAGAACTTCATCCACGAAGGCGGCTACAGCGAACAACTGGCGGCAGCACGGCTGCAAGAGCGAAAAAGTGATCATCGGTCGGATCGGGCTGACACTGGAGCTTTTCCCAATTGCCCGTTATGCGGCAAGCTCATGGTGCTCCGCACGGCAAAGCAGGGGAAAAACGCAGGGGCGCAATTTCTGGGGTGCTCCGGTTACCCGGAATGCAAAGGGACCAAACATATATGAGCCGCGGAATTTCCCCTAACATTTCCCAAATAAGGCGACCATGATCACCGACATCAACAGTGAAGACCGGCTGGTACAAACTACCTTTGCCGAACACCTGGAGCAGGCGCTGGGATTGGAAAGTGTCTATGCCTGGAATC
The DNA here is from genome assembly GCA_903929485.1 of uncultured Desulfuromonadales bacterium. GTDB lineage: Bacteria > Desulfobacterota > Desulfuromonadia > Geobacterales > CAIOGM01 > CAIOGM01. Next base: position 26,028 of record CAIYUY010000257.1, on the reverse strand, counting down.
AGGAGGACTTCGGCCCGGACAGCCTGCTGGGGCGAACCGATACCCGTGATGTCGTCCTCAAGCGCGAACTAAGCCGGGCAGTGGCGCAACTGAACCCCCAGCTTCCCCCCACCGCTGTCCATGAGGCGGTCACCAAACTTTCCCACCACGATTTCACCCGGTCCCTCATCCAACAGAATCAAGCATTCTTCAAGATGATCCGTGACGGTGTCCCGGTGAGTTACCGCGAGGCCAGCGGGACCCTGCGTCATGCCCAGGCGAAAGTTATCGACTTCAGCAACGGTTCCACCAACGGGGTGCCCAACAACCGCTTCCAGGCGGTGCGAGAGCTGAAGATCACCGGGCTCCGGAGTCCCCACTACAACCGCCGGGCCGATCTGGTCTGTTTCGTCAACGGCCTCCCCCTGGTTTTCATCGAACTGAAAGCGGTCTACCGAAATATCCGGGCCGGGTTCGAGGGGAACCTGAAGGATTACCTGGACGAGCAGGTCATCGCCCATGCCTTCCATCACAACGCCTTCCTCATCGTCAGCAACGGTCACCGGGCGCGCTACGGTTCCATCACCAGCTCCTGGGAGCATTTCGCTCAGTGGAAACGACTGGAGGAACGGGAGTCGGGAAGCGTGGAGGCGGAGGTGCTCCTCAACGGGATGCTGGGTCATGAACGGTTGCTGGATATCATCGAGAACTTCATCCTGTTCGATGCCGGCAAGCCGGGATCGATTCGCAAGGTGGTGGCCCGCAACCATCAGGTCCTGGGAGTCAATAACGCGGTAGCAGCGGTGGTGCGCCAGGAAGAGTTGAAACTCCGGTTCCCGCCGGAGCAGCGGGTTACCTATCGGCTGGTCGAGCTCCCTCCCGAACAGATGACGGACAAGGAACAACCCCATCCCCTCCCTGACCCTCCCTCCTTCGACTTCCCCTCGACTCCGCTCGGGGACCACGCTCAGGACAGGCGTGAAGGGGAGGAAATGTTGGCGCGGGGCATGGGAGAGTTGAATGCAGAGCCGCGCACCCTCATGCTGCCGGAAGCGGCCCATCCCGACCTGGGGAGACTGGGCGTTTTCTGGCATACCCAAGGGAGCGGCAAGTCCTACTCCATGGCCTTCTTCACCGAAAAGGTCCGGCGACTGGTGCCGGGGAACTTTACTTTCGTCCTCATGACTGACCGCAATGACCTGGATAGCCAAATTTACCGAACCTTTGTCGGCTGCGGCGTGGTCAACGAGCAGACACCTCGGGCAAGTTCCGGCAAGGAGCTGGAGCAGCTTCTCAAGCAGAACCATCGCTACATCTTCAGCCTGATCCACAAGTTCAATCAGGAGATAAACCACGAAGAACCGTACAGCCGCCGGGATGATATCGTCGTCATCTCCGACGAAGCCCACCGCACCCAGGCAGGCAGGCTGGCGCGAAACATGCGGCTGGCCCTTCCCAACGCGTCCTTCATCGGCTTTACGGGCACTCCGCTCTTTAAAAACGACAATCTGACCCGGCGGATCTTCGGCAGTTACGTCTCTTGCTACGACTTTAAACGTTCCGAGCAGGATGGCGCGACGGTGAAGCTGGTCTATGAGAACCGGGGGGAGAAGCTGGGTATTGCCCGGCTGGACCTGAATGACCGGATCGCCGACGCCATCGCCAGAGTCGAGCTGGACCCGGATCAGGAAGCCTTACTGGAAAAACTGCTGGGGAAGGATTACGAGGTGATCACCGCCGACGACCGACTGGCAAAGATCGCCGCCGATTTCGTGGAACACGCCACCACCCGCTGGGAATCGGGTAAGCCCATGCTGGTCTGCGTGGACAAGGTCACCTGCGCCCGGATGCATAAACTCATCATGCCCAAGTGGAAGTCGAAGCTGGCGGCGATCAGGAAAGAAATCCTCGCCCGCGAGGCGGCTCTAGAAATCCCCTGTGACCACGAAACCCGTAAAATGCTGACGGACGAGCGGAACAAGCTCGCGGCACAGGCGGCGTGGCTGGAAAGCACCATCATCGAGATCATTATCAGCGAGGCCCAGAACGAGGTGGCCGACTTCAAGAAGTGGGGGATCGACATCATCCCCCACCGGACCATCATGAAGCAGGGGTTCGAGACCGCCGACGGCAAGCGGGTGGACGTGGAATCGGCCTTCAAGAATCCGGAACACCCCTTCCGGGTCGCCATCGTCTGCGCCATGTGGCTCACCGGCTTCGACGTGGAGTGCCTCTCAACCCTCTACATCGACAAGCCGATGAAGGCACACACCCTCATGCAGGCCATCGCCCGCGCCAACCGGCGCTACCCCGGCAAGGATTTCGGCCTCATCGTCGACTACAATGGCATGCTCAAGAGCCTGCGGGAGGCGCTGGCGACGTATGCCCTTGGTGATGACGGCGCCGGCGGAGAAGAGATCGTCGCCCCGGTGGAAGAGCGGGTGGTGAAGGCGCTGCTGGCGGCCATCGAGGCGACGGAACAGCACCTGGTCAGCCTCGGCTTTCATGCCGAAGAGATGATCGGCAGCAAGGGCTTTATCCGTATCCAGGCGCTGGCCGATGCCGTGGATGCGGTCTACACCTCCGACGAAAGCAAGAGGCGCTTCGAGATCATGGCCCGACAGATCTTCATCCGCTTCAAGGGGCTGCTGATGGAGCCGTCAGCTCACCTCTACGCCGAACGCCATGACAACATCGAGGCGATCTACAAGAAGCTCTCCGAGCGGCGCGATACGGCTGACGTGGCGGAACTCCTCAAGGAGCTGCACCGGATCGTCAACGAGGCGATCAATGCCCACTCTACAGTGGCCGAACCACCGACTGAGAGCAAACTCTACGACCTGAGCGCCCTTGATCTGGAAAAATTGCAACAGGAGTTTGCCAAGAAGATACGACGCAAGGCCACCGCCATCCAGGACATCCGGGAGATCGTGGAGCGGAAGCTGGTCCTGATGTTGAGGCAGAATTCCCAGCGGATGGATTACTACAAGCGATACCAGGAGATCATCGCGGATTACAACCGGGAAAAGGATCGGGTGAGCATGGAGGAGACTTTTTCCCGGCTGGCCGACCTTGCCGCGAGTCTCGACGCGGAACAACGGCGGGCCGCCGAAGAGGGATTAAGCGAAGAGGAATATGCCCTCTTCTGCCTGCTGCACCGTGACGACCTGAGCAAGAGCGACCGGGAACGGTTGAAAGTCGGAAGTCGGGGATTACTGAAATCCTTGCAGGAGCTCCTGGCGCCGCTGGAGCAGTGGACCCGGAAGGAGCAGACCCAGGCGGAGGTTGAGGTTTTCATCCTGGATGAACTACACAGGAACCTCCCCGATCCACCCTTTACCTCCGACGACAAAAGCCAGGCCGCTCGGAAGGTCTATAACTTCATCTGGCAGCGGAGTGAGAATGGGTGGTTTTGAGAAATCGGGGGTCTTGATCATCGGAGCCCGGACAGCAGCGTGGAGAGTGGGATTATTAACTTTGGAGGAGTCAGGATATGAAGGTGTTGGTCGATCTCTGCATTGTACCGATTGGCGTGGGTGTCTCTCTTTCTTCCTATATAGCGGCCTGTGAAAAGGTGCTCAAGGAAGCGGGCCTGAAAATAGCGCTGCATTCATACGGTACGAACATTGAAGGTGAATGGGATGATGTCTTTGCGGCTATCAAACGTTGCCATGAGGTCGTGCATGACATGGGTGCCCCCCGGATAACCACCACAATCAAAGCCGGAACCCGGACGGATCGCGACCAGACGATGGAAGACAAAATCAGGAGTGTTCAGGAAAAATTATAGATTGCGCTGCTTTCTACCAGTTGACGGAAATGTAGCTTGGCCGTATTCCGGTTGACGTTCAGCAGTATCCCGTGGAACTGCTTGATGTAGTTCTCCGTCAGCGGGATCTGCTCCCACGAGTCAAATGCCGTGCTCATGGCCTCGGCATACCCGGCCACCTCTTCCTCGTCACGCGATTTGAAGGAGGAGATGTCCAGGTTCGCCAGCAGCACCTCTACTTCAAAGTCTGACAGGCGAGATCCCTCGATCCGGATGGAAGAGCCTACCGACTCTATCGTGGCGACCTTTTTCAGCGACCGGAGGATATCAGGTGCGAGGCAACCAAGCATCTCCCATCGTCCCTTGAACTCGTCCAGTTCGGCGATCAGATTCAGCACGGTCGCGTCAATGGTAATGCCGTTTATCATTGTGACTTCTCCTTACCCGCAATCATACCCGATAATACCCGCAAAAGCCCTACCCTATGGGATACCCAAGAATACCCGCAAAGCGATTTCTTGGGCTCGACTGCGTCCCACAAAAAAGTGATTTGTGGCCGGAGTCGTTTCTGACCGAATGTGTGTTCTGTTCACAGTTGATGCTCTCGCAAATTCTCTTTTAAGACGTCATTGCGAGGAGCGAAGCGACGAAGCAATCTCAGTAGTTTCATGGTGTTAGAGAGATACTGGATTGCTTCGCTTCGCTCGCAATGACAGAATTTGCGAAAGCATCACAGTTAGCTTTTAAGTGCAGGAAGTTTGCTTGCGGTGTCGAATTGTAACCGCTACGACCTCCAAGGGCGAATGCGACCTGGCGGCTCTTGATTCCAACGGTTGCCTCGTCATCATTGAGATAAAGCGTGAGCCGAGGGATGTAAGGGGAGATCACGGTGATATTGCCACCAGGAAGCGGACCCCGTGACAGGTAGAGAAAACTACAGTTGAACCGGACCTTTTGAACCGGACCCCTTGAGCACCTGATAAAACCTGGCTTTGACCCGGCGCAACCGGACCTCATGGCAGGCTGGTAAATACTGGTATCGAACGGGCCGGACCTCACCACAGGGACCGGCACGACAGAGGGTGTTTTCAGCTTTTTGGCAAATGCCGCGATAATGGACCAACTAACGAAAAAGGTATCTTTCCATCTTTTGCTAATAAAATACATTTCCATTCGTTAACTGTGATTTGCGTCTCGCCTTTTCTTATAAACAACTCAATTGATTTATTATCTAAAGTTACAACCGATGATGCTGTAGCTATACACGGATTTTCCATAAATGCAGAATGAATCTTGTATATATTTTCATCCGTATATAGCTCTGAATCTTTGGATTTTGCATTTTCATAAAGTGCTGAATACTTTGCTGCAATGTTTTTTTTGAGTTTCTATAAATTGTGTTGTTTTATAAATTTCTTCCACCTGAAGTAGTTTTTACAAGCACAATATAATGCCACAGCTTTATCAATAATACTCATATCATAATCCCTGAAGAAACAGCTTCCCTGTAATGCGCATAGCAACCTTAGAGAGCATCAAGAGCAATTACTGTGAGAAGGTAATCGCTTAGGCAGTAGACGGGAATGGGTGGGATCGGGCGGGATTGAGTGGGATCATATTGATATCGTGGTAATTTTGAAAACTTTTCAGGCGCTTCGGGTGATGATCCTGATTCGCTCTTTTTTGGGGACGCTTTGGAAGTGCTTCAATTTTAGGGGGAGCTTTGGCAGTAACTTTATCCCGGAAGGATAACCTGAACGGCGCTAGAGGGTTTCCAATATTTCTTTTAAATTGCTCTTTACCAACGCAACAACATCATGCTCGGATCGGTAATCTCCTTTGAAATAAATTGAAATGAACAGCGGGATAACACGGGATGGATGCACCATGTAAATAACTCTGAGGCCACCACTTTTACCGATACGATATTCTGGCAGGCCGAAACGGACCTTGCGCAGATCAAATGGTGCAAAGCCTGGTATACGATCACCCCCGGAAGGACGAAGGGAGAGTGAAGCCAGTAAAACCAGTATGGTCTGTTTTGATTTTATGAACTTTTTTAAAATGTCTTTGAGGAGTCGGTTAAAACATGATGGATAGTCGTGTTGTTGTTCCGTGGGCATCAGGACCCCAGTTTATTTGATATTGAAGTGATAAGATCCTTGATTTCGGTGTCTCCGGCTAATGCGTAATTTTCAAGCTTATCATCTAATTTACCAATAAAGCTGTTTAACATATAGATTACCGGTGACAATAAGGGAACTGATCGCTGTTTGTCGAGAATACTGACAATACCATCACGAGCAGTACGAATATCATCCTGGATGGGGAATGAACAAGCAGTTTCACAGGTGAGACAATGATCTCTGTCGAACATATCCAAGTTCCGCAGGAAGCGGCGCAACGCAATGGCTATGGAGATACAGTGCCAGTAGATGCCTAGATAGGTCTCGGGAAGAAGCATTGCCGCCGATATCGCCTTAATTATCGCGCTTTCGGTGGTTATTTTTTCTTCGAGTAGTTGATGAGTTATGGCTTTCATATCTGGAATATATACAAGCCCCTTTATAAAGTAAATCTCTATTACGCCCCCCTCCCCTGCCTCACCCTACCCTTCCATTACTCTTTTTATATTCAGCAGTTTGGCTTTGATCTCTTCCAGGAGGGTTTTGTTGGCGTAGTTGTCCAGGAGTTTGACCAGTTCGGCGATTTCGGGGCGTTGGGGGGCGCTTTGTTGCGTCTGCACCATGTCTCCGCCGCCGGCAAGCGTTTGCTCCTGGCTCCCACCCGTTTCACTCCGCTTCATCCCCCCTTCGCCCGTCAATATCCAATTGGCATCAAATCCGATTTCAGCAAGGGCTTTAAGTGTGTCCCAACCGATATCACTACGGCTAGCCTCATAATTCTGGAATGTTCGGTAATTGATTCCAAGCATGCTCGCCATGTCTACTTGAGACTTGGACAGACTGTCTCGTACAATTTTCAATCTATCTGCTGGCTTCATTTTAGCACCCATGAGGTTCAAGTTAAATCCAACAACTTGAACCATAACTTGAACCATCAAAGCGAACTTGAACCCATTTGTTTACTGAACAATTACAACTACATGCAGTCTTTTGCTATTTTTTCTGAGAAAATAAACTTGAACGCACAATTTTTAAGTTGACTACGCACTTTTTGTGCGTTGTCTTCCTGCTCACCAAGCGAACTTTAAGCGGTGAAAACTTCGCCCGTTTTACCCTGTGGAAAACTCCACGGGGAGGGGTGAATTACAGGGCCGATAAGGGGCCGGGAGAAGACTATGTTACGAACGGATTTTCACCCTCAAGAGGCCACAGTGGGACAGCTTCATCCAAGACGATCCGATTGTACGCTTCCCCAGCACGCGCAGCCATGTCTCGGTAGCTGCTGCCGGCTTCAAGATGCATCTCACAGATTGTGCCAAGCAGTATCCGAGCCTGAATCACATGGTACAGAGATCCTAAAATTAGTCTCCGACGGAGCACGGGATCTTTCCAGGATTTCCTTGCGCGCCGAGCGGATGGTGTCGCGGAGACAAACTCAAATATCAGCTCTTCATTCTGAGCTTGCCAGTGGCACCACCCGGAATTTCCGAGCGTCCTGATATCGTAAATAAGGGCAGATTTATCTTCTGGGGTCAGTAAATTTTGCAGCTCTAACCTAAAGTTCTTGCAGGCAACTACATAATTATCCAGTTCCATATAACCCCAGGAGAAGAAGATGACTAACGAACAATTCGAAACATTTGCAAGAATAATGAATTATTTGAGTGACAATTATCCGGAACGAAAGATGGATCTTGGCCTCGTTGAACATTACTTTCACGATCTAAAACATGCCGAAGTTACTCTTGATGAATTCAAAATGGCGGCGTTGTATCACGTCGCTACGGCTACTCATTTTCCTTATGTAGCGGAACTTTTAACCATAATCAAAAATGTAAAGAGGTAAACCAATGAACGCCAACGATATTCTTGCGGAATTGAAAAGAGCAGGCATTGTGCTCTGCCGCGAAGCGGAGAAGCTGAAGATCTCGCCCACGACGTTCAATGATGTCTGCAAGCTGCGGACGGTGAGCAAGCCGACGCAGGAACATATCGCCGGGTTGCTGTCGATGACGCCGCAAGAGGTGTTCGGCGACATGTACCGCCCCCACCTGAGTCGCCCCCGGAAGGCTATCATTAAGGCGTAGATATTCGCCTAGTTTAGCACGGGATACGGGGGGCGACAATGACAAAAAAAACGGCACGATCATGAAAGAATGGTACAGCGCCAAGGAGGCCGCCGGACTGCCGGGTTTGCCGGGGACTGAAAGGTCAGTACAACGCAAGGCTGACCATGATCAGGCCAAGGCCATCCCCTGGGAAGAGCGGAAACGGGAAGGCAAGGGTGGCGGGAAGGAGTACTTCTGGCGGTCGCTGCCGACGGTGACGCAAGAGTACCTGCTGAATCGGGAAATAGCGGCGGTGACGGTTTCCCCCTCACCCCTCGCCGCTTCGACTTCGCTCAGCGCAAGCCTCTCCCCAGGGGAGAGTGAGCCTTTACTGCCCACGGTCATTGCCGAGAAGGCAGCGGAGACGCCGGAGCAGCTGCCGGAGTGGCGACGGATACCGATGTACGCCCGGTTAGCACTCATTCGCTACCTGCAGAACTTGGAACCAGCGATCGGGATAACAAAGGCCATTAAACAGCTCGTTAAAGAGGCGTCAAACGGAACGGCTCCGCCAGAAATTCAGGCCAGTATTGCTCAGGCAAACGCCCGAGCCGGTAAGGAGAGAACCCTTTCGGAGAGCGGCGTGATGGCATGGTGGATACTCTCCGAGAAGGGGCAAAACCCCATGAATCTGGCGCCCAAGGCGCTCCCCGTGAAGCCGTTGGCCCTCTGGGTACCCTCCTTTCTGGCATGCTGGCGCAAGGGACAGAACCTGCCGCTGACGGATGTGTTGGAGAATCTGAAAACCAAGCTTCCCGCCGGGGTCCCCATGCCGACCTATTACCAGGCAACGGGCTATCTGAAGACGTTGGGGACGGTGGAGCGGGAAAAGGGGCGGATGACGGGGAATGCCATTGCCAATATCAAGCCTCACCGCCGCCGGACGACGGAGGAGATGCTCCCTGGGGACTGCTACACGGCGGATGGCCATTGCAACGACGCGGAATGGGCGCACCCGTTCCATGGGAAGCCGTTTCGGCCCGAGATTACCCCGGTTATCGATGTTTTTAGCCGGAAGGTTGTGGGGTGGAGTATCGACCTGGCGGAAAGCGGTCTGGCGGTGCTGGATGCCCTCCGGATGGCCTGTGAGACGTTCGGCCCGCCGGCGATCTTCTACACCGACAACGGCAGCGGGTTCAAGAACCAGATGATGACGGAGGCTGGGACCGGGATGCTCCATTGGCTGGGAATTCATCCCGAATATTCCCGACCGCGTAATCCCAAGGCCCACGGGGTGAGCGAACGGGCGCACCAGACGATACTGATCCGCGCCGCCAAGGAGCTCTGCACCTATATCGGGGCGGATATGGACGAGGATACGAAGAAACTGGTCTACAAGAAGACCAGGCGCGAGGTGAAAGACAAAGAAAACGGCGCTTCGACTTCGCTCAGCGTGCGGTTGTTGATCGAATTCGACGATGGTGTGGCGGGGATCAACAGGGCCATGGAGCGGTACAACAACACGCCGCACAAGGGTTTACCGGCGGTGCGGGATCCACAGACGCAAAAGAGAACCCATTTGACCCCCAATCAGGCGTGGGACATGGGGATGGAGCAGATGAAACGGACACGGCCGGAGAATCAATGGCTGCAACCGGCCAACGAATTGCCCGACCTGTACCATCCCAAGATCATCCGGACGGTGCAGCGGGGCGAAATCCAGATGGGAACGAAGCGCAACGGCTATGTAAAGCGGTATTACAGCGCCGATCTGACCGAGTTCAACAAGCAGAAGGTGTTTGTCTCGTTCTCGCCCAGCGACCCCAGCAAGGTTTGGGTTCGGAGCATGGAAGATCAGCGATTACTGGCCGTGGCCAAGCTGGACGGCAACGCTTCCGAATACTTCGTGAAGTCGCATATCGAGGAGAAGCTGGAGCAGCGGGGCGTGGCCCGGTTGAACCGGCTGGAGATGCAGGCGGAGGAGATCCGGCTGGAGATGCACGGGCCGGAACGGATTCAGGCGGCTCCGGCGCCCTACGAGCTGGAGCCGGAGACGATTGCCACGATGGCTAAGGTCATCGAGTTGAAGCGGGCCAAGGATGCGGCGCCACGGTTGGAGCAGGAGCTTAGAGACAATCAGCATCAACTGTATGACGAGATCCTGGAGCGGCAAAAAGCAGGGGAAGCGACGGCGTATGAGTGCCAATGGGCGAGTCATTACGCCATGACGGACCGGGGTAAACGGTTCGGGTTGTATCGGGATGATCCGTGGTGTGAGAAGGACCCGGAGAGGGTGCAGGCGGCGGTGATGTAGGGGCGATTCATGAATCGCCCGTACAGGATCAAATGAAAAAAACCGCCGATGGTGAGACATCGGCGGCCGACGTAGGGGCGCGGCTTGCTGCGCCCGAATCTAACGAGAGGAGGATTGTAACAGATGAGACACGACATGGCAATGACGAAGGAATTAAACCAGTTCGTGCGGGCCGTTGAGGACCTGACGAACCGCCCCCACGGGACTGAGGGGTGCGGCTTGCTCTGGGGGGAGCCGGGTACCGGGAAGACGACGGCGACGGCCTGGGTGGCCAATCAGTATGACGCGGTGTTCGTCCGCGCCCTGGGGTGCTGGACGGTGACGAGTATGCTGGGGGCGCTCTGCACGGAGCTGGGAAGTCATCGGATGTGCCGCCGGTCGGACATGGTGGCGTACATCTGCAAGAATCTGGCGGAAAAGCCCCGCCCGATCTTCATTGACGAGGCGGATTACCTGTTCCGGCAGGAAGATATGATGGATTCCATCCGGGATATCTACGACATCAGCGGCGCGCCGGTGATCCTCATCGGCATGGAGGAGATCGCCCGAAAGATTCAGCAGCATGGCCGGTTTGCCCGGCGGATTACCCAGTGGATCGAGTTCAAGGGGCTGGATCAAGCGGATACGGCCCTGGTGGCGGCGCGCTGTTGTGAGTGCGTGGTGGCGGAGGATCTGTTGGAGTTTCTCCACCGGGAAAGCCGGGGGAATATCGGTCGGGTCATCATCGGCTTGGCACGTATTGAGACGATGGCCAAGGCGAGCCGGTTGGCGACGGTGAACTTGGCGGCCTGGGGCACGCGGCAGTTGTTCTACGATCAGCCGACGTTCGGCAAGGGACGTAAACGGGGTGATGCGTGAGTGGTGTCAGAGGTATGAAGATGCCGTCCCGAGGTAAGACTGTCCGAAAAATGTTATGGACCGCCATGAGGATACACCGAAATTTCACCATACCGGAGTTGGTTCGGAGTGTCCCCGGCGGATGTAGTTATGAAAATGCTCAGAAGTTTGTGCGTAATCTGGTGAAGTGCGGTTATGTGGCCACGGGTGAATTCGCCGGCGGAAGGTCGGGGGAGTTTAGGATCTATCGGCTGGTGAATAATATCGGGCCAGAAGTGCCGGTGTTGGGTATCGGTCGGCGGGAATCCGGTTTGGTGAAGAGAGAGACAGAGAGAGAGGGAGACGTAGGGGCGATTCATGAATCGCCCGTACAGGATGCGGCGGAGAGCGAGACAGAGACAGCGCTTCGGCTTCGCTCAGCGACCGGAGAGACGGAGGTGACCGATGAGCCATGACGATCCTTCGACGGAGCTCAGGACAGGTCTGCGTAACCACTTCCGCAAAGTCTGTAAGGAGCAGGGGCAGGCGACGGTGGCCAAGGCCATCGGCTATAACCCTTCCACCATCAGCCAGCTCCTTTCCGGTACCTACCCCGCGGATGATTCGGCGGTGATGGAGAAGTTCCGGGAGATCTACGGCGGTATCACTGTTGATTGCCCGATTCTCTCCACCATCAGCCTGGACAAGTGTGCTTTTCATCGTCGGCGGGAGTTCGCCGCATCCAATCCCGTACGGGTGGCCCTATTTCGGAGCTGTCCGAGCTGCAACGTCTGGAAAGGAGGCAATTGACCATGGACAATTCTCAATTGAACAAGAAGCCTGCTTGCCCCAAGTGCGGCGGGAATCTCAAGCGGGTGGAGGGGATCATGACCGGCGCCGGATCGGATTATGTGGCGGAGGATGAAATCAGCTGCCGGAACTGCGGCTGGCGGGTTGCCCGTCCGGCGGAAAGCTATCTGGGGCAGTTTCGGGACATCCCCCTGGATAAGGTGAAGGGGATGGGAATCAAGATCGGCAATACCGGGGAAAATCGGAGGAATCCGCGCCGCACTGAAGCGTGTTGCGTGGAAGGATGCAGCAGTAAGTATGTGTATTACAGCAAAAGCCGGATGTGCGGCATACACGGGAGAATTTTGTCAAACTGGGTAAACGGCCCCCAGACCGGTCCGCCACCGTTCATACCCCATTCGTTTCTGAAGGATATGATGGAGCTCAATCCGGAATGTATCACGCGAAATCATATCGTCGGACCCTATAGGCTACGCACGACTACCCAGGGAGGGACACAGCATGCTGCAGCTCATCGGTAACTATCTGAAATGGCATCAGACCTTTGGCCGAACGAAACGGGCCATGAAGCGGCACGCCTATTACAGCCTGGAAACGGCGCTGTGGGATATGGGGGCCTTCAATTTGCGAGGCGGGAAACGATAGGGGCGACGCATGCGTCGCCCGTACGGGCAACCGGCCGAACCCCGTACGGGGGCAATATGCAACATGACACGGAAATTAACGAGGAGATGACCAATCATGAGTTCAATCGATTCATTCGAGCACGAAACGAGAAGGAGGGGCGACGCCCAGCGAGAGGCTATGGAGCGGACGTGTCGACTGGTAACGGGAATCGGCTGTGGGGCGCTCTTCATCGGCTTCATGCTGGGTTGGTTGGCGCGGATCATCGCCACGGTGTGAAAGGCAAGGGTGAAGGGCGAAGGGTGAAGGGTGAAAATGTAGGGGCGCGGCTTGCTGCGCCCGGTCGGGAGATCATTCATGCAGAGGATTACTGGTTGGTCAGGGAGTCGCAACGGCAGGCGAAGATGCGGCGGGAACAGGTGGTCAGGGAGATCAAGGCGTGGGGCAGTATGCTGCTGTTTGCCCTGCTCTTCTTTACCTGGTGGAAATGGTGGAGAAAATTTTGAATGTTGTATTTTGAATGCTGAATTAAATTCAGAATCAAACATACAACCTTCAACCTTCAACATTAAACATTCAACATTTTTTCTAAAAGGAGCGACGATGGAAACGCAACAGATACCGACGGGATACATGGCGGATGGGGTGGGACGGCTGGTGCCGTTGGAGAGCATCAAGGAGGTTGATCTGGTGCGTAACGGCCTGGTCATAGAGCTGATGAAACGGGCGGAGACGGTTTCCCAGCTGCTGGTGGAGTGCAAGAAGAGCTCCATGGAGGATATTCAGGCGTTTGTGGAGCTCTCCGCCGAGAAGTACGGCGCTAATCTGGGGGGGAAGGTGGGCAACGTCACCCTCACCAGCTATGACGGAAAGTTCAAGATCGTCCGTTCCATGGATGATTTCTTGAGGTTCGACGAGCGGTTGCAGGCAGCCAAGGCGTTGATTGATGACTGTCTCAGCCGGTGGAGCGACGGTAGCGGTAAGGAGCTCCGAACTATCGTCCTGGATGCCTTTCAGGTGGACAAGGCCGGTCGGATCAACACGAAGCGGGTGTTGAGTCTGCGGAAATACGATTTTGATGATGAGATGTGGAAACATGCCATGCAGGCCATCAGTGACAGCATTCAGGTGGAGAGCTCCAAGGCCTATGTCCGGTTTTATCAGCGGGACGCCAAGGGGGATTATCAGCAGCTGAATCTGAATATCGCGGCGTAGTAAAGGCAAGGGTGAAGGGTGAAGGGTGAAGGGTGAATAAAAATGGATGTTTTTGATCTTTTCACCATTCACTTTTCACTATTCACGATTTTAAGGAGGGATGGATGAGCAAACAGGGGCAGTTTTACGGGCGGAGGTATCTGTATTGTACCCCCAATGACGGGATACAGGTGATCGGGGTGGCGCACCGGAGCGGCGGGGTTTATCACGCCATCTGGGTCAGCACCAGCGGTTCCACCTGGAGGCGGGTCATTACCAGCCGGTTGCCTATCGGGGATGATCCGAAGCTGTTGCAGTTGCAGCTGGATGAATGGGCGGCGGAACGGGATCTGATAGAGGTGATTTAAAGGCAAGGGTGAAGGGTGAAGGGTGAAAAGGAGAATCATGGTCGTGCTCAGGGAAGATTTTGACAATATCGATACGGTGGGCGGACTTCGGGCGGCGCTGGCGGATTTGCCCGATGATTTCGCCATCAGCACCGTGGGGGACGCCATCATCGTGGAAGTCTGGGAAAATTCGGAAAACGGCGAGGAATTCGCCACCATAACGGCGGCATAACCGTAGGGGCGACGCATGCGTCGCCCGTACGGGCATGTGAAACGATCACATTGCCGACGTCGGCAATATGATCGTCATCCGGGGGTGGCGCTTCGGGTCTGATGAGCAGCCAAGAAGGAAGGGACATGGCACGAAACGGCATCATGCATCATGCGCGGCTGGATAACTCGCCCCGACTTAAGAAACTGTTGGGGGCGCTTTCCGATGGAAAGTGGCATTCCACGGCGGAGCTCTCCCACCGTTGCCACAACTACGCGGTGGGGACTTCCGTCTCGGAACTGCGGGCCAACGGGAAGTTGATCGAATCGCGCCACGTCCGGTCGGAAATCAGCGGGGAGCGGTGGTTTGAGTATCAGTTGACAATGGACAAGGGACAATTGACAACGCGAAACCCGTGCCAGGGGTGTGGGGCGTATTATCCGCACAACCATGACACGACGTTGTGCGGGGTGGAAGCGGTGGGGGCGTGCGCACGGGTATTAGAGGAGCGGAGATGAAAATACAGCCCTGGCAGATCAAGATGATTCATACGCTGAAAGGGGCGTTGCAACTGGACGATGATACGTATCGGGCTATCCTTTCCGGGTACAAGGTAACGTCATCCAAGGAGTTAACCGCCTTTACCGCCGGCAAGTTGACGGAGGATTTGACCGCCAAGGCGACGGCGGCGGGCGTGTGGAAAGGCAAGGGTGAAGGGGGAAGGGTGAAGTAGGGGCGACGCATGCGTCGCCCGTACGACATACGCCCTCGCGCCCCCTGGCCGATGACGCCATGAGCAAGATGATTCGGGGCTTGTGGATCGAGCTGCATGAGGCGGGGAAGGTACGTGATCCCAGCGAGAAGGCGTTGGGCGCGTATGTGTTCCGGATGATTCGGAATAGCGCGTTGCAGTGGTGTTCAACGGCGGATAAAACGGTGATTATCGAGGCGTTGAAGAAGTGGTTGGCGAGAGAAGCAAAAGGCAAGGGTGAAGAGTGAAGGGTGAAGAGTGAAAACGTAGGGGCGGTTCGCGAACCGCCCTTACATGAATCGCCCGTACAAAAACGTAGGGGCGCGGCTTGCTGCGCCCGAATGGGAGGGAGGGGGTATGAGGGCGATATATTGCGGCCATCGAGATATGGCCATGGCGCAAGGTCGTGTAGTTGGTGGGGTGCTTATCTGTCCCGATTGTCTGGCCGCCGAGGTGGAGCAGCTGACCAGGGACAACAAACACCTGATCGAATCCTGCGAGCGTCAAGCGGATTTGTACATTAAATCGGCGAACCGGGCGGATCGGTATCGTTCGGAGTTGGAGAGGATAGCGGCGCTGAGCAGACAATCTGCGGTGCTTGCGCCGGCCATGATAGAGACTGTATTAGAAATATAACTAACCAGGTTTTCGAACCTTCCGAAAAGGTCGGAAGGTTGATCATTCCCTTAAATCAACGGAGGTAGTATGTTTATAAGATGTCCTAATTGTAACAGCAGCAGCACTACTCCTCATCCATGCAACGAACAAACCGCTTTTCCTGAGATTCGTTGGTACTGCTCAGATTGCAGGAAGTGGTTTGATATTTGATTTTTTCGTTTTCGGTCCGGTCCAATGGGTGGTTAGGTTCTGATTCTAACGATTAAGCGTGACCGGCTGTTTTTAGGCCGGTCCACAGCGTTGGTTATGCCAGCGCTGCAAATAAAGGAGGAATCCCTTGAAAAAACAAGTGACTGTCGAAAAATCATTCTGTGATGTCTGCGGTAAAGAAGCATCCGGCTATACAAATTGCGACTGCTGCGGTAAAGAACTCTGCTACGAGTGCGGCAACACCGAACTGAAGGAATATAAACATGCTGTCCATTTTTCCGGCAGCGGTGATGGGAGCTATTGCCATGAGTGCGACGCACAGCTCCGGGGCAACGGCGACAAGAAACATGCTGCATATCGGAAAATTGAAGCACTCCGCAACGAAGAAAGCGGCTGGCATGAAGATTTCAAAAAACGGATGACGGCGGCTGAATCGGAACTGTCGGGTTTATCGGCATAACCACCTATTGACCGGCCCCCCCCTGGTCAACGGCCCTTTTGGGGGGGGTGACCGGAAATGCATAAAATAAGCCGATAGGAGTTGATTTTTATGATGCTGCACTGCCCATGCTGTCATGCACAGTTTTCTGTTGAGGCGATCACCCAGGATGCAGCGGCGCGGGAGCTGCTAGGGCTGAAAGGGGAACTGCCACCGGCGACGTTTTCGTATCTGGCTCTGTTCCGCTCCGAAAAACGAGCGCTGTCGTGGGAACGGGCGCTGAAGTTGGCACGAGAGGTGGTGGGTTTGATGGATGGCGTAAGGGCGATTCATGAATCGCCCCTACAGGAGGCGATGGTGGAGACGGTGGAGGCGCTCAGGGGTAAGGGTAAGGGGCCGCTGAAGAATCATAATTATCTGAAGCGGGTTTTGGAGAGTCGGCAAGCGGTGAGCAGTGAGCGGGGAGCAGTTCAAGCCGTTACCGGTCCCCGATCCCAGGTACCGGCATCAAAAACGGCATCGGCCATCGGGAGGCTGGAACAATGGAAGGCGTAGGGGCGATTCATGAATCGCCCGTACATTGGGTCCGGCAGGAGGTAGCCGAGGGGTTGGAGGCGTTGCTGGCGCTACGGCTCAGGAATAGTCCGGCTGAAGATATGATCGAATTGACTGCGGACATTTGGTTACGGGCCATAGGTCAACGGGTGAGCATAGAGCAGCTTGACAGTCATCGAATACGCGAAGGATTCCATAGACTTTTCCCCAAGATCCGGGAGTGGCCGGCGCCTATCCAGGTAATTGAATTGATGCCGCCACGGAAACCGGTTCCGGCCATCAGCCATACCATCAGCGCCGAACAACGGGCGTGTAACAAAAAAATGTTAACCGAATTGGTAAACAAAAGCTGTGAATGGTGAATGGTGAAAGGCGCGGCACTGAGCGTAGTCGAAGAGTGAATAAAAATAAGGAGAATGTAATGGCGAAGGAAAGCGAAACCCTGAAGTTGTTGCGCGAAATCATTACGGAGAAGTTTTTGGAGTCCCATAACCTGCCGCTGGGGGATGCTTCCCGCTTGGCATTGTCCGCCGTGGCGACGATTCAAGAGCATTTCCGGGGGGACGCCATCTATATCGCCGTGGGGACTGCACAACGGCTGGAGACGCGGGATCTGGAGATGTGGGAAGCGTTTGACGGCAGTAATTACGCCGCGCTGGGGATGCGCTACGGGATGACGGAACGGCAGGCGTACACTCGAATCAAGAAGATTCGCCCCATCGCCATGTCACGGTTGCAGGGGAGTCTGTTTGATGAGGCGTGAATGGTGAATGGTGAATGGTGAATAAAACCGTGTGAAGTATAACGTTGTAACGATTCACTTAGACCAAAATAACATAATATAACATCATACCCCCACAAGGAAACCTTGTGGGGGTATTGTTGTTTCACCCTTCGACTACGCTCAGGGCATCGCCCTCACCATTCACGGTTTTAGGAGCCTTTATGACCGGACCATTGACGTTGCGGCAGAAACAATCAAAATTCGCGCTGATGTTCGCCGCGCTTTTACACCAGACGGACATCATGGGCTATTCCGTGACCCTGGGTGAAGGTTACCGCTCTCCGGAGGAAGCTCAACGGCTGGCGGGACTGGGCAAGGGGATAGTTAACTCCCTGCACTGTCTCCGGATGGCCCACGATATCAACCTCTTCAAGGAGGGGGCGTATCTGACCAAGAGCGAGGATTATGAGCCGCTGGGGATATGGTGGGAGTCCCAGGGGGGAAGCTGGGGGGGACGGTTCACCCGCCAAGACGGCAATCATTTTTCGTTGGAACATGATAACAGAAAGTGAATAGTGAATGGTGAATGGTGAATAAAACCGTGGGTCTTTGATCTTTTCACCATTCACTATTCACCATTCACAGGTTTTCGGGGGTTTTATGAACGCAAAGAGTGCGGCGATTTATTCAGGGATGGTGGTGGTGGCGTTGATTATCGCGGGTATTTGCACCTATGCCATGGGGGCGGATGTTGTTCCGGCGGTGGTTGCGGTTGATAATCCGGCGCCGGCGGCCTTTGCTGCCTTTCTCCAGGGGACGGTGTTCCCGGTGGTCAGTTCGCTCCTCATGGGGGTGGTCTCCATGTTCCTGGTGAAGCTGGGAAACAAGTTCCATATCGACGCCCTTTCCCAGAAGAATAACTTCCTGGAGAAGTTGGCCTTTCAGGGGATTACCCTGGCGGAAGAGAAGGCGGCGGCGTTGGTGGGGTCAAAGGCGGCGCTGACCGGTGACCAGAAGGTGGATATCGCCGTGTCTCATCTGCTTAATTTCATGCCCAAGATTACCGCTACCCAGGCGCAGTCCCTGGTGGAATCCATGTTGGCGCAGATTTCCGGGGTGGGCGCCACCGGGGCGGCGGCGATATCTGTCGGGGCGAATTATCCCGGGGTGATTGGGGCGAATGGGGCGATTCGTGAATCGCCCCTACAGACGGCATGATCCCGGCGATTCTCACTCTTCTGGCCTATCTGCTTCCCCTGATTATTCAGGGGGTGCAGGCTTGGCAGACCCAACGTAAAGGGGGCGACAGTAATGCAAACATTCAGACCTACCGGAAGCGGCTCAGTAAAAATGATGTTGTTGGTATCGGCCTGCTTGATGCTGATCAACATGACCGGGTGCTCGCCGCGCTACGTGGCCGTAAACGGTGATGAGATGATTCAGTGCAAAAAAGGGGAGCTGGAGCAGCTCCATAGCGATAACGAATTGCTGTTGCAGGCGGTGAAAGAATGTCCAAGGTAGGGGCGAATAATTATTCGCCCCTACGGGTGACGCATGGATGATGTAGATCGGGCGCAGTTGATCAATGAGGCGCATCTGGCGGAATCGTTGGCGCGGATTACCGGTAGGGGCGACCGGCCGGTCGCCCCTACGTTATTCGCACCCATGGAATGCATTAATTGTGATGAACCGATTCCCGAGAGACGGCGGGCGGCGGCGGCGGGCTGCACGCGCTGTGTCGGCTGTCAGGAAGCGGATGAAGCAAGGAGGAAGAGATAATGCCATGGCATGATCCAAGGGTCATTACGGCGGTGCTCGCCTGGAACGGGATTTTCTTCGGCCTGTTGAAGTATTTTGTGGGGAAGATCCTCCGGACGTTCGAGACCAAGTTGGGAACCATCGACGAGATAGACCGGCGGCTGATTCATGTGGAAACCGCACTGCAAAGCCGGATGCCGTGCAGTCAATACGGCGAACATACCCTGACCGCACAGGCGCTGCACAAGCGGATGGATACCCTGACCAGCGAGGTGGGGAAGCTGACCGGCGCCATGGGGGGGATGAGCCGTAGCGTGGATCTGATGAACCAGTTCCTCATCGAGCAGGGAGGGAAAAAATGAGCGCGAATTTCGCGGAGTTGATAGCTTCGGATATGCGGCTGGTAATACTCCGCTGTCTTAACGAAGATCCCGGATACAGCCTTAATGAGTCCATCATCCAGGCGATGCTGGGCGCATTGGGGCATAACGTGAGCCGGGACCGGGTACGGACGGAGCTGGCTTGGTTGGCCGAGCAGGGTCTGGTAACGGTGGCCACCGTGGTGAATATCCAGGTGGCCACGTTGACTCAGCGGGGCGAAGATGCGGCCGCCGGACGGGTCACTGTTCCGGGGGTCAAGCGCCCCAGGCCGGGGGTCTGAGATGAAGCGGCAACAGTCATCCATCGACAGGTTACCCGATGATATCAAGAGCGCGTTGCAGGAGCTGCTGCGCGATCCCCGGTGCACCCAGTTGGAAGCGGTGGAGAAAATCAATGAAATCATCCGGGAGCAGGGGAACGATGTAGGGGCGATTCACGTAGGGGCTAATAATTATTCGCCCCTACCGATGGACGTGGCGCCGTTGTCCAAATCCGCCGTGAACCGGTACGCGGTCCGGATGGAACAGGTGGGGGCGAAACTGCGTCAATCCCGGGAAGTGGCCGCCATGTGGATCGGCAAGCTGGGCACGGAGCCCCAGGGGGAAGTGGGGAAGCTCTTGAATGAGATGGTGCGCAACCTGGCCTTCGATACCGTCGTCAAGATGTCCGAAGAGGACGAGATGGTGGAGCCTCGGATGATCAAGGATCTGGCCTTCGCCATTCAGAAGCTGGAACAGGCCACCAGCGATAACGTGAAGCGGGATGGGGAATTGAAGAAGCAGTTGGCAAGCGCGGCGGAGAAGGCGGTGGATGACGCAGTGTCCGGTACTCCAGGGGCGAAAATGACCGCAGAACAGTTCAAGCAGATCATCCGTGAAACCTATGGAGCCTGACTTCCTCCTGTATCCGTATCAACGCCGATGGCTGGCGGATGAATCGCGGTTCAAGATCGCCATGATGAGCCGTCAGATAGGCAAGACGTATACCACCACTCTGGAAGTGGCTCAAGACTGCATCCTGGCCGACCTGGAAGAGAGGCGAACCCGATGGGTCATTCTCTCACGGGGAGAGCGGCAGGCCAAGGAAGCCATGGAGGAAGGGGTCAAGCGGCACTGTCAGGCATTTGGTGCCGTGATCAAGGCCAGTGAAGGCGATTGGAAGGGAGAGGCCACCTTTCGCGCCCTGGAAGTGGAGTTTCCCCACGGCTCCAAGATCACGGCGCTTCCCGCCAATCCGGATACGGCCCGGGGCTTTTCCGCCAACGTCATGCTGGACGAGTTCGCGTTTCATGCCGACAGCCGCAAGATCTGGACGGCGCTCTTCCCGGTCATCTCCAAGGGGTGGAAGCTGCGGGTGGTTTCCACTCCCAACGGCAAGGGGAACAAGTTTTACGATCTCATGACGGGGGATGATCCGGTCTGGTTTCGCCAAACTACCGATATTTATCAAGCGGTGGCCGATGGTTTGCCGCGTAACATCGAGGAACTGAAGCGGGCGCTGGGGGATGATGACGCCTGGGCGCAAGAGTTCGAGCTGAAATGGCTGGATGAAGCGTCCGCCTGGCTCTCTTTTGATCTCATCAACGCCGCCGAGCATGACGGGGCCGGTGATCCTGACGGCTACCAGGGTGGACCCTGCTACATCGGCAACGATATCGCGGCGCGTAACGACCTCTGGGTGGCGTGGGTTTGGGAGAAAATAGGGGATGTTTTCTGGGCGCGAGAGATCATCGCCAAAAAGAGAATCAGTTTCGCGGAGCAGGATGAAATTCTTGACCAGCTGATGAAGAAGTACCGGCCGCTTAGGCTCTGCATGGATCAGACCGGAATGGGGGAAAAGCCGGTGGAGGACGCCATTCGGCGGTATGGTTCGACGACGGTGGAGGGGGTGCTCTTCACCGGCCCCAACAAGTTGCGGCTGGCCACCATCGGCAAGGAGAAGTTTGAAGACCGCAAGGTACGGATTCCGTTGGGCGATGATGTATTGCGGGCGGATCTGCACAAGTTGAAGAAGGTGGTGACCCCTCTGGGGAACGCCCGGTTTGACGCCGACAGCGACAGCACGGGGCATGCCGACCGGACCTGGGCGGCTTTCATGGGGCTGTATGCGGCGGCTACCGCCTTTACGCCACTCACCGTTACCAGTCGCGGCCGTCGAGAGGCCGCGGCTTTCTTGGAGGGTTATTGATGTCCGACAGTGCAGCAACACCTGGGCTCATGATCCCCGGTATCGGCGGGATGAAGCCGAAACAGAACCTGACCAGCGAATTCGCCACCCGTAAAGTATCCATCGATTTCTATTCCCTGAATCTGTATTTACCCAATCCCGACCCGGTGCTGAAAAAAACCGGGGCTGATCTGCGGGTGTATCGGGATCTGACCAGTTACGGCCGGGTCTGGTCGGGGATCACCAGCCGGAAAAGCGGAGTCATGTCCCTGGAGTGGGAGCTGGAGAGGGGGAAGTGTCGAAATCGGGAGTACCGGGAGATTGAGGCGTTGTTCAACCGGCTGGATCTGGAGCGGATTTTTGCCGAGATCCTGGACGCGGTGTTGTACGGCTTTCAACCGTTGGAGGTGATCTGGGCCAAGGGGAGCAACGGCTTTATCCTCCCCACCGACGTGGTGGGTAAGCCCCAGGAGTGGTTTACCTTCGGGCCGCAACAGAACGAGTTGAGGTTGCGGACGAAGTGGAACTGGATCAACGGCGAGGAGGTGATCCCGCGCAAGTTCCTGTTGGCGCGTAATTACCCCACGTATCGTAATCCCTACGGTGAGGCGCTGTTATCCCGCTGTTTCTGGCCGGTGGCCTTCGCCCGGGGGGGATGGAAGTTCTGGACGATCTTCGCGGAGAAGTACGGCATGCCGTGGCTCATCGGCAAGCATGCGCCGGGAGCGGAACAGGGAGAGATCAGCCGGATAGCCGATATGTTGGAAGGGATGGTGCAGGACGCCATAGCGGTGATCCCGGATAATGCTTCCCTGGAGGTGGTGGAGGCGGCCAACAAGGCGGCTAACGCGGACTTTTACCGGGGGATGATTCAGGAAGCCAAGAGCGAGATCTCGGAAGTGTTGGTGGGGCATGCGGGGGCCGCCGAATCGACGCCGGGGAAGCTGGGGAGCGAGACGGCCGCCCTGGCGGTGCGGCAGGATATCATCGACAGTGACCGCAAATTGGTGGAGCAGACGCTGAATCAGCTGATTGACTGGATTTATCAGTTGAATTTCGGCGAAGGAGAGCGGCCTCGGTTCCGGATGTTTTCGAAAGAGCTGGTGGATTTGACCCTGGCCCAGCGGGATGGGGAGTTGTCCCGCAACTGCGGAGTTTCCTTTTCGGCGGCCTATCTGCAGCGGGCGTACGGGTTCGAGGAAGGGGATATCGTTTCGGTGGGAGCGGAGAGCGGGGAGCGGGGAGCGGCGAGCGGGAAAAACGTAGGGGCGATTCATGAATCGCCCGTACGTGAATCGCCCGTACGTGAATCGCCCGGTCAGGCCCAGACCATCAAGGAACAGGCGGCGGAGTTCGCGGAAGATACCGGTAAACGGTCAACGGTGAACGTTCAACAGGCGCAACAGGATATCGACAACCTGATGAATTCCATGACGACCGTGGGGGCGAATGGTTATTCGCCCCTACAGAAACAGATGGAAACATTGTTAAAGCCGGTGTTAACCGCTCTTGAAGGGGCGGTTGATTACGCCGAGGCGCAGGAGCTGCTGTTGCAGACCTTCCCCACCATGACCGACGCGGCCCTGGAGCGGAACCTGGAGCGGATGATATTTCTGGCGGAGATTCGCGGCAGGATGAAAAGCAAGAGTGAAGGGTGAAGGGTGAAGAGTGAAAGTTGACCTGACCTATGCCTTCGGGCTGAAACCGGAGGAGGCGATTGCTTACCTGGTGAGCAAGGGGGCGCGCCTGACCTGGGATTATACGGAGATGCTGAACGAGGCCCACGCCAAGGAGTTCACCGTGGCCAAGGTCATGCGCAACGATATCCTGGCGGATATTCATGGGGCGCTGGTGGCGGCCCAGAGTGAGGGGAAGCCGTTTGGGGAGTTTTTGAAGGAGTTGAAGCCGACGTTGCAGGCCAAGGGGTGGTGGGGACGGAAGGAAAGCATGGACCCCTCCACGGGGGAGCTGCATGATGTACAGTTGGGCTCTCCCCGGCGCTTAAAGACGATCTATCAGACGAATCTGCAAGCGGCCTACATGGCGGGGGATTACAAGCAGAATCGGGAGAACGCGGCTAATCGCCCCTGGTGGGAGTATGTGGCGGTGATGGATCGGCGGACGCGACCGGCCCACGCGGCGCTGAACGGGTTGATTTTTCACGCTGATGATCCCTTCTGGGAGACGCACCATCCTCCCCAGGGGTATAACTGCCGCTGCACGGTGCGGGCCTTGGCGGAGGATCAGGCGGAACCGGCGGCGCGGCGCTCCACGGTGGGGAAGAATCCGTCGGCGACGTTGACCAGTGAAGAGGTGACCGTTGGGGTGCGGTCGCCCGTCCGGACGACGGTGACGCGGGTGAATACCACGGATCTGATGGGGCGGAAGGTGAACATGGCGCCTGATCCTGGGTTCAACTCCAATCCGGGGAAGGGGCTGGCGAAGCTGCAGGAGTTGGGCCGGGAGAAGGTCAAGGCGATGCCGGCGGAAATTCGACCGGCGGCGAGGAAGGAGTTGGCGGGGGTGGGAGCATTGCCTACAGTACTATCCGCTCCGCTCTCCAAAGAGATAGCAGCCGTAAAGATTGACGCTGAATTTACCCAGTGGGCCAAGGCAAAGATGGCCGGCACTACGGAATCAGGTGAGATAAAGACCATAGGGGAACAGTTTAACGTCGGTTTTATTGATTCGGAAGTGCAAGTAAAACTGGCTAAATTGAAAAATCCGGTGCTCCTGGATACGACGCTGATCACCATTACAGATAAAGAGTTTCTGCATTCGCTACACTTGAAGGATTTGGCTACAGGTAAAGGTCGAGATGCGGAACGAATTATTCCCTTGGATATGGCTCTGAAGTTGCCCAAGCACTTGAGGGAGAGCACAGCAGTGCTTTATGACACCATCAAGCCGTCGCTACTGTATATATTTGATGTGCCCATAGAAGGTAGCTCCGGGAAATGGGCCATACGCGTAAATGTGCTAAACAAAAAAACAGGATTTGTCAGCAATGAGATAAAAACAGCGGCTATTCTTCCAGATTCGGATTATATCAGCGGGATTAATGGGGGAAGGTATAAAGTATTAACGGGAAAAATAGAAGGAACCGCACCCGGAATCGAACCGGGAACATGACCGCCGAACCGAAAAGCCCGGCACTCCACTCTACCATTGAGTTTATACGGCTCCTATCAAGTTAATTCTATCATATAGGTTTAAAAATGTCGCTTGAAAAAAGTGAAAAATTCATCATTCATAGCCCTACCCGTTCCCAGGGGCGGTCATTTGACAGGAGAGACGACGTGTTTGAAAAGCGAGTATTAGCCGGAGGCCAGGCGG
Organism: uncultured Desulfuromonadales bacterium; assembly: GCA_903929485.1. Taxonomy (GTDB): domain Bacteria; phylum Desulfobacterota; class Desulfuromonadia; order Geobacterales; family CAIOGM01; genus CAIOGM01. The sequence continues at coordinate 852 of CAIYUY010000257.1, read as the reverse complement.
TGATGTATCGGGGGAATTGTCTGGATATCATTCCGACCCTGCCCAAAGGTTCTATTGATGCGGTGATTACTGACCCGCCGTATAGTTCCGGCGGCATGATGCGCGGGGATAGAACCGGGTCAACTCGGAGCAAATACCAGTCTTCCGGCAAACTTATTACTGAGCATGCCAGTTTTTCCGGCGACAATTTGGACCAACGGTCATATCTGGAGTGGGCGCGGATGTGGTTAAGTCTTGCTCTGTACGTCACGAAACCCGGCGGGGTTGCCATAACGTTTTCCGACTGGCGGCAGCTGCCCACGGCAACGGATGCGCTACAGGTTGCGGGGTGGGTATGGCGGGGAATCGTACCCTGGGACAAGATCAACGCTCGCCCCATGCCTAACCGGTTTCGGGCACAGTGTGAGTTTGCCCCATGGGCCAGCAATGGGCCCCGTGATTTCACGCGAGAGGGCGCAACCTATCACCCCGGTGTTTTGTCGGAGTGTCCTCCGTACAACGCAAAGCGGCAACATTCCACCCAGAAGCCGGTGGGGATCATGGAGACGCTGTGTAAAATAGTTGTTGAAGGAGAAACGGTCCTTGACCCTTTCTCCGGGTCGGGGACGACGGGGGTGGCTTGTTTGCGGACGGGACGGCGGTTTATCGGGATGGAGCTTGATCCCGGTAATTTCGAGATTGCCTGCAAGAGGATTGAAGAGAAATAAAGCCGGGGAAAAGATATCGGTTGCTCGGTGGGGAATGGTGAAGGCATAGCGGCCGGGATCGAACCGCGCGACACGAGAAACGCGGTGATGTTTTCCGCGCCCTCCGCTCTTCCACTGAGTCTTACGCTATGCCTTTGAGTTCAGT
>CAIYUY010000256.1 GCA_903929485.1 uncultured Desulfuromonadales bacterium | reverse complement strand
CTTCTCGATTTCTCCCAGGGGATGAGGGGTATGGCCGCAGATCATGGTCCTTCCCCCCAGCTTCTCCTTGCTGATGGCGCGGGTTCGGCTCCAGAGCAGGGACTGGGTGTCGGCATACGGCTCTTTCGCCTCGGGATTGAACCCGGCGTGAACCAGCAGGTAGTCGTCCAGGAGATAGAATAGGGGAAGTTCGCTGCAGAAACGGTGGAAGTGGAGGGGGACTTGGCAGGCGTCATTAACTTCGAAACTGTCCAGGGTGGCATACCCGCCGTTGAGTATCCATGCCCGGTACTGCCCCCGGTCCAAGCAGGCGTGCATAAACATGTCTTCGTGGTTCCCCCGTAGAGGAAAGAGCCGAAATCCCTCATCTTTAAGCGCCATGACGTACCGGAGAACCTCCCGACTCCGCGGACCCCGGTCGATATAATCTCCCAGCAGATAAAGGTCATCTTCCTTCCTCAGCATGATGACCTCTTCCACCAGCGCCTTGAGGGTCCGGTCGCAGCCGTGAATATCGGGGATGACGAAGCGACGGGGGGAACCGTCGGAAGAGGGCGGGGGCGCCGGCTGTTCACTGATTTTTCGGGTAAAGGGCCAGATCATCGCGGCACTTTATCAGATTTGGCGGCAAGAGTAAACCACCCACGGGAGTAAGTAACGCCGCATGTATGTTTTTTTAACTATCTTTCTGGCCTGCTATGGCGCCATGCAGACGTACTGGTACTCAAAGGCCATGTGGGTCATTCCCCGGACGACGGCGGCGAAGCTCTTCGTGGCGTTCTTCCTCCTTTCCATGCTCCTTGCTCCGGTGGTGATCCGGTTACTGGAGTGGGGGGAACATGGAGTGGCGGCCCGCTGGACGGCCTTCATCGGCTACAGCTGGATGGGGTTTCTCTTCCTTTTCTGTTCCTGTTTCTTGCTGCTGGATCTTGCCCGGCTCCTTGTTCGGCTGGCGGGACGGGGAGGCTTTTACCCCTCGCTGGGGAGTTATTTTCCCGGCGCGGCGACTTCCTTCATGGGGGTCACCTTACTCGTGGCTGTCATTACGATCCATGGTTGGCGCGAGGCAGGGGCGATCCGCACCGAGAACGTGGATATCTACACCATGAAGATTCCCAAGGCCGCGGGGACGATCACGGTGGTGCAGCTCTCCGATGTCCATCTGGGGCTTCTGGTGGGGGAGGGGCGGCTCAGGACGATCCTTGCCGCGGTCCGCGCCGCCCAACCGGATCTTCTTGTTACCACCGGCGACCTGGTTGACGGCCAGATGGATGGAAAAGCCGGACTGGCCCGACTCCTGGGGGAGATCAGGCCGCGTCTGGGGAAATTTGCCGTCACCGGTAATCATGAACTGTATGCGGGGAGCCGGCAGGCGTTTGCTTTCCTGCGGGATGCCGGGTTCACCCTGCTTCGGGGAGAGGTCGCCCGGATTCCGGGAATCATGACGGTTGCCGGGGTGGATGATCCGGTGTTCGGGGGGAAGGGGGGAGTTGCCGAGCAGGAGCGGAGGGTGATGTCGCGGACAGATCCGGAACAATTTCTCCTTCTGCTGAAGCACCGGCCGGTGATTGAGAAGGGTAGTCGGGGGCGGTTCGATCTCCAGCTCTCCGGTCATGTGCACCAGGGGCAGATCTTCCCCTTCACTCTTTTGACTCGTATCGCTTTTCCCATCCCCATGGGGCTTTCCGGGATAGAGGAGGGGGGAGCCGTCTATGTCAGTCGCGGCGCCGGCACCTGGGGACCACCCCTCCGTTTCCTGGCGCCGCCGGAGGTGACGGTTTTCCGGCTCCGGCATCCGTGAGGTTAATAGGCGTAGAGGACCGTCATGTTGCTCTTTTCCATACTCGGGTTGTTCTGGCGTTCTCCCTGGATTTCAATTTTGTAGATATACGGG